>JAVWBH010000276.1:0-4095 GCA_036649595.1 Bacteroidales bacterium | reverse complement strand
CTTTTAGTTGGCATATCTTCGGGGGCGGCCGCATTTGCAGCGACCGAACTGGCCCGAATTCCGGAAAACAAAGGAAAGACGATTGTGGCTTTGTTGCCGGATACCGGAGAACGGTATTTGTCGACTGTACTTTACGCATTTGATGAATATCCATTATAAGCCGATTGTCGAAAGGTATTCGCAAAAAGTTTTTTACTTTTGTAAACAGAAACAAGCATGTTTCCCGGTATTAACCAGAAACATGCTTGTTGTTTATGTATTATCTGTTACATTAATTATTTATGATTTCTATTGAAGGCTTAACCGTCGAATTTGGCGGAACACCCTTATTTGATGATATTACCTACGTAATCAATAAAAAAGACCGGATCGCGCTTGTCGGGAAGAACGGGGCCGGCAAATCGACCATGCTGAAAATTATTTCAGGCTTGATGGTCCCTACGCACGGACGTGTCAATGCACCCCGCGAAATAACCATTGGATATCTGCCTCAGCAAATGACTCATGATAATTCACGTACCGTTCGGGAAGAAGCAGAGACTGCTTTTTCGCATATTCTCGGAATGGAAGAACGAATACGGAAAATGACGGAAGAACTGGCTGATAGAACTGATTATGAATCACAGTCATATCATGATCTCATAGAGTGCCTGACGCATGCGAATGAAGAGCTGGCGATGATGGGAGGAAATAATTTCCAGGGAGAAATTGAGAAAACATTAATGGGGCTTGGTTTTAAGAGAACTGATTTTGATCGTTGCACATCCGAATTTAGCGGAGGATGGCGCATGCGTATAGAATTGGCAAAACTTTTATTACAGCATCCCGACGTATTGTTATTAGATGAGCCTACCAACCACCTTGATATAGAGTCTATCCAATGGCTTGAAAATTTCTTGTCAACGCGGGCGAATGCGGTTGTTTTGGTTTCCCACGACCGTGCATTTATCGATAATGTAACAACGCGTACAATTGAAATATCGTTAGGGCGTATTTATGATTACAAAGTGAATTATTCAAAATATGTTACTTTGCGCGAAGAGCGTTTGGAGCAACAAAAGCGCGCTTTTGAGAATCAGCAAAAACAGATTGCAGAGACGGAAGACTTTATTGAGCGATTCCGTTATAAAGCAACCAAGGCTGTGCAGGTGCAGAGCCGTATAAAACAATTAGAAAAATTAGATCGGGTAGAAGTAGATGAGGTTGATAATTCTCGCCTGAGCCTGAAGTTTCCCCCTGCACCCCGTTCTGGTGATTTTCCTGTTATTTCTGAAAATGTAGGCAAAACGTATGGTGACCATCTGATTTTTAAGGATGCATCTTTTCGTATCAGAAGAGGCGAAAAAGTGGCTTTTATCGGGAAAAACGGCGAGGGAAAATCAACGCTTGTCAAATGTATCATGAACGAAATCCCGTTTGATGGTCAATTGACGCTGGGACATAATGTGAAAATTGGATATTTTGCCCAAAACCAGGCTCAATTGTTAGACGGAGAAGTATCTGTATTTGATACGATCGACCGGGTAGCGGTAGGAGATATACGAACAAAGATTCGTGATATTTTAGGAGCTTTCATGTTTGGAGGAGAGGCTTCTGATAAGAAAGTTAAAGTTTTATCGGGTGGAGAGCGCTCGCGCCTGGCAATGATCCGTTTATTATTAGAACCTGTTAATCTGTTGATACTGGATGAACCAACCAATCATCTTGATATGAAGTCGAAAGATGTATTGAAACAGGCGATTAAAGAATTCGACGGTACTGTGATTATCGTATCGCATGACAGGGAATTTTTAGACGGATTGGTTGAAAAGGTATATGAGTTCGGAAATCAACAGGTCGTAGAGCATCTTGGCGGTGTGTATGAATTCCTCGAAAAGAAAAAGATGGATAGCTTGCGCGAGTTAGAACGTAAGCAAACAGAAGAGAAGGCAACCCTTTCCGAGCAAAAATCGGAAGGAAAACTCTCTTATGAGGCAAGACGTGAAATCCAGAAAGAAGTAAGAAAGGTTGAACGTTTAATTGCTGATTCTGAAAAAGAAATTGCAGCCATTGAAGCGAAAGTTGCGGCTGTAGAAGAAAAGCTCATAACACCAGAGGGCGCTTCAGATGTTACCTTGTATGAAGAACATGGTGCATTGAAACAGCAATTGGATCAGGCTACCGAGTTATGGATGGAACATACAATGGCATTGGAAGAATTACAATCTCAATTATGATCTTAAAAACTAAATGATATACAAATGAAAAAATTGATTTATTTACCCTTGGTAATAGGAGCGATCGCAACATCCGGTTGTGCCGGACACTCCGTACAAAAAAGTACCGACGGACTTGATCTTGCAAGTCTGGATACAACGGTTAAACCGCAAAATGATTTTTATGATTACGCTACCGGTGGTTGGCAAAAAGCGAATCCTTTAAAACCGGAATATGCCCGCTTTGGCTCGTTCGATCAGTTGCGCGAGAATAATCGCGAACAGTTACGCTCGTTGGTAGTCGATTTAGGAAAAGAACAGCATCCGGCCGGATCCGTTGCCCAGAAAATCGGCGATTTATATAATGCAGGTCTCGACAGTGCGCGTTTAAATAAAGAGGGTTTTTTACCGCTGCAGGAGCAATTATCTCTGATTGCGAACATTCAGGATAAAGATCAATTAAGCTCATTACTCGGACAGTTACATAAAGAGGGTGTATTTCCTTTCTTTATTCCATATGTAGATGCTGATCCTAAAAATAGTACGATGAATTTGTTACAGACCTACCAGGGTGGTTTGGGAATGGAAGAGCGCGACTATTACCTGGAACAGGATGAGAAAATGAAAGAGATCCGCACCGCTTATCTTAAATATATTGAGCAATTATTTATTTTGGCCGGGAAGACGCCGGAAGAAGCTCAAAAAGCAGCAAAAGATATTTTAGAACTGGAAACTAAATTAGCGCAAGGATCATTTACTCAGGTTGAATTACGCGATCCGAATCGTAATTACAACAAAATGACTATTGATGATCTGAAGAAAGGGAATAACGCCCTCAACTGGGATCTTTATCTACAGGCAAACGGACTATCTTCTGCTAAAAATATTAGTCTGGGCCAAGTTCCTTTTATGGATCAGATGGCTTTAGTCATTAACTCGACACCGGTAGAACAGCTGCGCGAATATTTGATGTTTAATCTATTAAACACAGCGTCTCCTTATCTGAGCGATTCATTCTCGGATGCAAACTTTGATTTCTATGGAAAAACATTATCCGGAAAACAAGAACAGCAACCGCGATGGAAACGTTCATTGGCAACGACAGACGGCGCACTTGGCGAGGCGGTAGGACAGATGTATGTCGAGAAGTATTTCCCGGCAGAAGCAAAAGACCGTATGCTTAAACTTGTACATAATCTGCAAACTGCTCTTGGCCAGCGTATTCAGAATTTAGAATGGATGAGTGATTCTACTAAAATGGCGGCAATGGAAAAGCTAAATACCTTTACGGTTAAAGTAGGCTATCCTGATAAATGGCGCGATTATACGGCTTTAGATATAAATCCGCAGGATTCTTATTGGGCTTCCGTTGTTAAATCAAATCAGTTTGACTGGGATTATATGGTTAGTCAAAATGAAAAACCGGTTGATAAAGCAAAATGGCACATGAGTCCGCAAACGGTTAATGCATATTATAATCCGTCATCAAACGAGATCTGTTTTCCGGCAGGTATTTTACAACCCCCTTTCTTCTATTTGAATGCGGATGATGCGGTTAATTATGGCGCTATCGGTGTTGTTATCGGGCATGAAATGACGCATGGTTTTGATGATCAGGGTCGGCAGTTCGATAAAGATGGTAATATTAATGACTGGTGGACGGCAGAAGATGCTCAAAAGTTTGGAGATAAAACCAAAGTGTTGGTAAATCAGTTCGACAGTATTCGTGTGCTGGGCGATACTCACGCTAATGGTAGTTTTACATTAGGCGAAAATATCGCAGATCAAGGTGGTTTGATGGTTTCTTATCAGGCGCTTCAGAATGCATTGGCAGAGAGTGGAAATAAAGACAATATGACTGATGGATTTACAAATGCTCAACGTTTCTATCTGGCGTATG
>JAVWBH010000275.1:0-4097 GCA_036649595.1 Bacteroidales bacterium | reverse complement strand
GTTCGGAATGTTGAATACGGTGGGATCTCCGAAAGAAATAATGATTAAATCGGGGATGACCGGAGCTTTTAATCAGCTGATTGAAAATGGCGTTTTTGAGACAGTCGGATCGCCGTTATGTTTCCATCAGATTTTTTATGGGATAGACTCATCCGGCGAAGAGGCCCGTAAGGAAATGTTACAAGAAACAGAAAAAATTATAGAACAGTTTGTTTTAGATCCCAATTATTGCCCTTTCTTCGGATAATCAATGACTGAATAAATAAAAAGAGGTTGCAATACATTTTGCAACCTCTTTTTATTAAATGAGAATTTCCGTTTTTGAAAAATATTACGGTTTATTCTTCGATAAGTTCTACATTGTCAATCCATAGATTATCTCCGACAGCTCCGACATATGCACCTCCGTATCCGGCAGAAAAACGGATGATGATGTGTGTAGGTTGATCAGATTCGGTCCCCCATCCGGTTTCCGTAATCTGTTTACTCTCTCCCTTGCTGTTTATTCCGCAAATAATATTTTCACCCTGATATAAATTCATATACGGTTGGTATACTGCCGATTTCGTTATGTCGCCATAATGTACCGGAAGTTCATACCCATTTATCCAGTCGGGTGTACTTTGTGTAAATCTGACCCATCCGGTTCCGATCCGTTTAGCATAGATGTTACCGTCTTTATCTTCCCATCGTTTCTGAAGAAGAACACAGACATCGGCTGCATTTTTTCCCGGCAACTTTGATTTGCTGAATCCGGTTGCTTTGATACGTTTACCTCCGGTTTTCGTTTTATAATCGAATCGAATCCCTTTGATCCGTTTTGTAAACGGAATGCCTTGCATCAATTTTTGCATCGGATCTTTGCTGTCGCGTACCGGTTCGGTAATAGAACCAGAAAAGATAGTCCCGGTAGCCAATACTTTCAGATTGATAATTCCAAGAACCACCACTTCTTCCAGTCTGGTTTCCAGACGGGCACAATAACCGCTTCCCCGCTTTTCAGGGAAAACCGTACTACTTCCTTTTACGATACCTGAAACTTTAGCATACACGCTGGATGTTTCCCAGGGCGAATCCCCGTGTTCATGCGCTTTTGCTTCCCGAATAGTATCCGGACGTCCGATTTCGTACAAAGTCCGTGTATTTCCGCCGATAATACCGCTTTCTTTAATCTCACGCATAATCCAGCTATCCATATCAGAATAGGGCAATTGTGCTGATTGGCCGAAAGAGGTACCACATAAGATACTCAGACCTAATCCCAGAATTCCTTTACATAGGTTTGTTTTGAACAACATTTTTTGCAATTTATAAATGATAACCCCACTGATCCAGTGCGAATTTCCAGTTTTTTTCTACAAGCTCCACTGTGCGCGGCTCATATTTATACTGGTTTTTCTTATAACCTTTCTTTTTATTCAGATAGGCCTCAATGGCAGGACGTGCTTTCTCAAAGCCCGGAATCTGAAGTTTATTATAAATGTTCATTGTTACTTCAAGAGCATTCATTTCGATATCTTCAAATTTAACTTCGATCAGATTTCCTTCCGGAATCAAAGCTTTATCTGCTTCGTATTTTTCATACATCGTTTTGTAAACCGACAAGATCTGCGACTCAATTTCTTCGTTCGAAATGTCCTGTAGTTTTAACGGCTGTATGGTATTGGTAAAGAATGAACGGGTCGACTCAAAAACCGTATACGGATTACGCATCAGATAAATAAACTTAGCATTCGGATACATTTCCAGAATCTCTTTTACACGTGCCGTATGTGGCGGGTTTTTAGAAAGAAACTGTGTTCCGTTCGTATTGTGAAGAGAAACTTTTACCAGCTGGCGGAATGTATCCTGAAACTCTTTCTTCTCAGCTGCCGAAGCATCTTTGAATGTCAGGTATTTATGTGTATACTCATTCCACGATTTCGGGAAAAACCAGAAATTATAATAGTTTACCGTAGTCATGTTCGATAATGCAAACTCTTCCTCCTGCGGCAGGTCTACATTCAATTCCATATTGTCAGTCGGACGCTTGTCCGGCATCAGATATGCCATTGATTTTTTGAAAAAACTCTGTCCGAATAACATCAGGTTCGGAAATACGGTCTGGTATGTCGTATTATACCCGAAGTGCTCATCCAAAGAAAGGATATTATGTACAAACGTGGTTCCGCTGCGCCAATGTCCCAATATAAATACCGGTTGATCTTCGAACTCTTTGGTTCCGGTAAGTTTTTTGATGCGGGCATCTTCTAATGGTTGTAGCAAAGATAGCAGGCGACAGATCCCTTTTGTGAGATAATATTTGCCTTTGTATCCTTTATCTATCGGTTGGTTTTTTGAAGTTGTCTGAAATGTTTTCCATTTCGCGCCTACCAGTGTGTTGACAGGCAACTTACTAAACTCTATTAAACCCATGTTCTTTTATTTCTTGTGATTTAATTAAATACGACGAATTAATTCTTCAATCGCTTCGATCTCAGTTGTACGAATTGTAAAATCAGCATCCGCAGGAGCATCATACCGGCTGTCGATACCCGGAATATCATTAATATTACCGGCTTCCGCTTCTTTATATAATTCCGGTTCACGAAGTTTGCATGAATCAAGATTTTCATTCATGTAAATCAGCGTAAAGCGCTCTTGTCCGATAATCTCTTTCGCTTGTTGGCGAATAGAATCATCCGGTGAGCGGAATGCACAAATCGTAATAATGCCCTGTGCGTTCAAGATACGGCTCATATGAGCCACACGACGCAAATGCTCAGCACGGTCGGCCGGCGTAAAGTCCAGTTCGTGTGATAATCCGGCCCGAACAGAAGATCCGTCTAAAACAACCACGGTTTTTCCTTCGTCAAAAAGGCGGCGTTCAAGAATATAAGCCAGTTCTTTTTTGCCACTTCCGGCAAGTCCGGTAATCCAGATTGTCTGGCCTTTTTGTCCTAATCGTTCTTCTCTCTCTTTGTCTGAGATTAACGACTTCCCTTCCTGAGCGCGTTCCCGATTAATATCATTTATGCGCGAAGGCAGGTCTTTGTTATTGAGTTTCTCAATAATCATTCCTACCGCACTGGTATTATTCGTAATCGGATCAATCAGAATAAAAGCTCCTGTATTTTTATTTTTCTTATACGAGTCGAAAAGTAAAGGCTTATTGGTAGTCATTACTACGCGGCCGATCTCATTTAATGAGAAGAAATCTACTTTCGACTGCTCAAGCGTATTCACATCCACTTTATAGCGGATCTCGTCAATACGTACTTTTGTTGTATTCGTAGTATGCTTGATGAAGAATTGTTTACGCGGATCCATAGCCTCTTCGTCCATCCATACCAGCATCGCCTCAAAATGGCGGTCAATAGAGGGTTGATTGTCAGGATGTACAATCATTTCTCCTCTCGATATATCGATTTCGTCTTCAAGCGTCAGCGTTACAGACATCGGAGCAAAAGCTTCCTGTATTTCTCCTTCGTAAGTATGAATTCCTTTAATCCGCGATTTTTTACCGGAAGGAAGAGCCATGATCTCATCACCGGCTTTTACGATTCCCGACGCAACTTTTGCCGAAAAACCACGAAAATCAAGGTTCGGGCGCAATACATATTGTACAGGGTAGCGGAAATCTTCGTAATTATAATCACTTCCGATATGTACGTTCTCAAGGAATTCAAGAAGCGATTCCCCCTTGTACCAAGGCATTGCGTCTGTTATTGCCACAACATTGTCACCTTTTAGAGCAGACATCGGAATCGGCTTGATATCCGGAATATCCAATCGGGTAACGAAGGCTTTGTAGTCATTTACAATTTTATTGAAAACGGCTTCGTCGTAGTTGACAAGGTCCATTTTATTTACCGCCAGAACAACATGTTTAATACCAAGCAAAGATACAAGGAACGTGTGTCGTTTGGTTTGTGTGATAACACCGGTACGGGCATCCACCAGGATAATAGCCAGGTTAGCCGTTGACCCTCCCGTAATCATGTTACGGGTATATTGTTCATGCCCCGGGGTATCGGCAATGATGAATTTACGTTTATTCGTAGAGAAATAACGATACGCAACGTCAATTGTAATTCCTTGTTCACGTTCGGCCTTCA
>JAVWBH010000274.1:2822-4169 GCA_036649595.1 Bacteroidales bacterium | reverse complement strand
ATTATAACACAGAAAGAGCTCTTAAAATGTTGGTAGGTAAACGTCGTCGTCTTTTGGATTATCTAAAAGCGAAAGAAATTTCTCGTTACCGTGCTATCATCAAAGAACTTGGTATCCGTAAGTAAGAAAAAAAATTAGCTTTCACAAGCACACAAACAAAGAAAAGCCTTCGAACTAATCGAGGGCTTTTTTTGTTACTATATCAAAGCCGCATAAATCAAGCATAGCGCAACTAATCCGATTACATCTACTGCTCTCAAAAATTTGAACCGGATTTACACCTACTGCTCCTTATGGGGCTTTTTTTATACCCGAAAAATTAATTTATTGTCAAATTTTCACTATATTAGGCTTATTACCTTAATAAAATAATTATTTTTGCCCAAAATAGTAACAGATTATTACTTTAAAATCAAATACACTTATCGGTTTTTATGATGGGGAAAAATAAAATTATTGGAAAAAGAGTAAGCAGCATGCGCGAAGCAAACGGGCTGAGCCGGGCTGAACTGGGCGAACGATGCGGCCTGAATGAGGAGCAAATACAAAAAATTGAAGAGCAGACGGAAATTCCTTCCCTGGCTCCCCTGATCAAGGTTGCCAGAGCATTCGGAGTACGGCTGGGAACATTTCTCGATGACCAGGAAGAAACAGGACCTGTTGTATGCAGAAACAACGAGACGCGGGAAGCGATCAGTTTTTCAAACAACAACAGCGAATCACGCAAACACATGCACTATCATTCTTTATCCAACAATAAGACTGATCGCCATATGGAGCCGTTCATGATCCAGATCGCACCCAAATCGGACGTAGATTTCGTGCTATCCTCACATGAGGGGGAAGAATTTATCCTGGTTCTCGAAGGCAAGGTGGAAATCACATACGGCGAAAAAACATATACCTTATCCAAAGGAGACAGCATCTACTACGACTCAATCGTTCCACACCTGGTAAGTGCTTCGGACGAAGAGGGAGCCCGCGTACTGGCCGTAATCTATACTCCCGTTTAATATTTAGCCTGAAAAACCTATGCAATTATCAGAAAAGACATTAGGCGACTGGCTGGAATACTGGACATCCGTCCAGCCGGATCATGACTTTATTGTCTACGCCGACCGCGATATGCGGTTTACCTATAAACAATTCAATGAACGCGTCAACCAACTGGCCAAAGGATTATTGGCCATCGGTGTAACAAAAGGCTCGCATGTGGGCATTTGGGCGACGAACGTACCCGACTGGAATACGTTTCTTTTCGCGACAGCTAAGATCGGAGCCGTCCTGGTAACCGTCAATACGAACTACAAGCAGCATGAGCTCGAATACCTGGTCGAACACGCAGAC
>JAVWBH010000274.1:0-2812 GCA_036649595.1 Bacteroidales bacterium | reverse complement strand
TGAAAGCGATTATGTGAGCATGACCAACGAACTGCTGCCCGAATTAAAAACTCAGCCACGCGGGTATATCGACAGTAAGCGGTTTCCTCATCTTAAGAATGCCGTGTTCATCGGCCAGGAGAAGAAGCGCGGGATGTATAACACTGCCGAGTTATTATTATTAGGAAGCACCAAAAGCGATGAATGTCTGAAAGAAATACGCTCCCGGTTCGATTGTCATGACGTATGCAACATGCAATACACTTCGGGCACAACCGGATTTCCGAAAGGAGTTATGCTGACTCATTATAATATTACCAATAATGGATATAGCATCGGCCAACGTATGCATTATACGCCTGCGGATAAAGTATGCCTTCCGGTACCATTGTTTCACTGCTTCGGCATTGTATTGGGCATGATGGCAGTGGTTACGAATGGCGCTACCGCGGTTATGCTTGAGAAATTCGATCCGCTGGTGGTGCTGGCTTCAATCCACAAGGAGAAGTGTACCTCTGTTTACGGAGTACCAACAATGTTTATCGCGGAACTCCACCACCCGATGTTTGATATGTTCGACATGTCATCCTTACGTACCGGGATCATGGCTGGCGCACTCTGTCCGCAATGGCTGATGGAAGAGGTAGTAGAAAAGATGAATATGCGCGAGATCACGAGCGTTTACGGATTAACAGAAACCTCTCCGGGTATGACACAGAGTTTCGCCGATGACCCTTTTAGTGTCAAGACCACGACCGTGGGACGACCGCTTCCAAAAATCGATGTAAAAGTTATCAATCCGGAAACCCTTGAAGAATGCCCTCCGGGCGTACAAGGAGAGATGTGCTGCAAAGGTTATAACCTTATGAAGGGATACTACAAAAACCCGAAAGCCACTGCCGAAATCATCGACAAGAACGGATACCTGCACTCGGGAGACTTGGGTGTAATGGACGAGGAGGGAAATTTCCGTATTACCGGCCGCATAAAAGATATGATTATCAGAGGTGGCGAAAATATATATCCGCGCGAGATAGAAGAGTTTCTTTATAAAATGGAGGCAATCAAAGATGTACAGGTTGCTGCCGTTCCTTCCAAGAAATACGGCGAACAGGTGGGCGCATTCATTATCCTCAAAGAAGGCGAATACCTGCACGAAAGCGACGTGATCGGATTTTGCAAAGGAAAAATAGCTCGTTTTAAAATACCGAAATACATCTTCTTTGTAAAAGAGTTTCCGCTTACGGCAAGCGGGAAAATACAAAAATACAAACTAAAAGACCTCTCGCTGGAACTACTAGCCCGGGAAGGTGTTATACCGGAATAAAAAAACAAAAGGAATACGGGCAAAACCTGTATTCCTTTTGTTTTTTTATTAACGCGTTCTTCGCACAGACCTTACCGGAGCACTATTTTCAGAGCGACTTGATGATCGGGTCGACGACGATTCGGATTTGGATTTCGCACGCGGATTAGACCGGACTGAACTGCGTACAGGCTTCTCCACCACCGTTTCTTCACCACTTACCGCTACCGCCTTCGCTTCTTTCGGATCTTTCACATCTGTTTCTTTGGCAGCTTTTGCAGCCAGTTCTTCAGGAGTGGGAACCCACAACGATTCGCGAAAGGCTTCGAGATCTCGTTCTATCTTATCTTGTGCTATTTTCAGAGAGTCGGGATTCGGATACATCTGCATCAGCGACTGATTGCGCAGATTGAGAGTCTTATAAATTGTGCCGTCATACTGCCGCATCACAAAAAAATCATCAAACGTATAACGCGGCGTATTATTCAGACCTTCCGACATAACCTGATGCTGGGTCAGATAAGGACGCACCTTCTCATAAGGAAGCCAAAACATCGGATAGCGGGTAACCTCGCCTCCAAAATCGCCCGGACGATGTAGAATCGGGCAAATCGCCTCAATCGTAGAAAAGAACATCGAACCACGCTGGTCAAACACCCATTTCTCCTTAATGTAATAACTCAACACTTCGTTGCACGGAATATCACTTTCATCTACCAAATACTGGGCAGCTGTTTTTCCGCGACCGGCCTTTTCCTCATACAGAATATGGAACTTATCAAACAAGTCTTTTACGTTGAGCTCGTATTTTTCCGTAAATATCTCACGTCCGTCAAGATATTCATATCCTTGCAACTTTCCTTCCGCCATCAGGTTAATCACCAGGCGAAACAAATTCGTCTGGCCTTCCATTGGCTCTTCCGGGAAATACAACGAAGCATTCGACCCCTTTTTGAGATCCAATTCCCGATAAATCACCCGCGACCACTGTGCATTGGAAGCTTCCTGCTTTGACGACTCGATAAACGACTTTGCCCGCACCGACATGTCGTGCGATTGAGTCTGCGATTTAGTTTCCTGTATCCTCCTTACCTGAGCCGGAGCAACCGACGCCAGTAAAAGGAGAGCTACCGATATGATTGTTTTATAGCGTGTCATAGCGTATTATTATCCTGTATTAATTTACAATTACTTCTATTGGCGACAACGTACGTTCGATGCCGTCAGGCCCGATAGCCCGCACGCGCGATATATAAAAGCGCTTCCCGCGGCTCAGCCGACGCAGTGCATCTTTCTGACGTTGCGAGAAATCTGCCCCTTGAGAAATTTCCGGAAGGGCATTACCCATCGAATCAAAAAACACCATTTCAAAAGACAATACCCGGAAGTTTACATTCAACAGGTCATCATCTATTGCCGCACTGAGCCCTCCTGCTTTCAGCAAATAAGCTTTCGGAAACGGCGTACCTCCCTTATATTTACGGGCAGTTCCTTTTTCATCCTGATAGGCGATAAACGGCATCGGAT
>JAVWBH010000273.1:0-4174 GCA_036649595.1 Bacteroidales bacterium | reverse complement strand
ATGTTCGATCTGCTGCGCGAATGCCGGAAGTATCAGGCTTCCGGATGCCAGCGACAGGGTTAATAAGTATCGTGCGAAAGTCATAAGTCGTATTTTTCAGTGGTGTTTTAATGAAGAGCAATCTGTTGCTCCTCTTTTAAGATAAATTGTTCCAGCTGTTTGATAAAGTCTAACTCAAATAAAAACATCCAATCGGTATTGGCTGTCCGTATCGAAAGGTGACTGTGGTGATTCATCGGTAGTACGTATCCCTCCGGTTGGTTGAGTAAACGTGTTTCAGCATATACCGTTTCCAGATTTTTTCTGATTCTGCCGAAGTCCTTCACACAGGCTTTCAGGTTATTCAGACTATAGATGTCGCGTTCCTGATCATAGGCAGATAATGCCAGGAGCAATTGCCCGGTATATCCGGTAAACGCATTGATCGATTGAAATACCTGCAGCGAATAAGTATTCCGGGTTGCTTTCTGCCGGTATTTTTGCAAGAGTTGTTGCAGGGCGAAATGCCGGTTAATTTGTTTTTCCGCCTCTTCGATTCGTTGTGCATATTTCTCGCTCCATTTTCCGGGCTCGGTTTCAGGTAATGACATAAGCGTATATTTTCCGCCTGTGCGCCACATGCCTCTTCTGACACCTTCATCTAATAATCCTGTTTCCCATAAGGCAAAAGAGCTTTCCAGTTCTTTCCTGAAATCGGGTAATCCTGCAATATCATTACCGAATTCACGGATACGGTAACGATCGTCAAACTCCCTGTTTTCCATCGGTATGGAGATATTCCATCCGAATTGGGCATGGGCGATGAATCCTTTCCAATAAGTATCCGAAAGCGGAGAAGCATCGTCCCATGCGGTACATAAAACACCTGTTACCGGTACTTCCAAATGTGCTTTCTGGAAGGTACGGATATTGTGGACGTTTCCGTTTCCTAATGGCATCATGGCATAGGTTGTCTGGGCGGCAGTAGCTCCCATAACTTTTAACCCCTGGTCATTATACCATTTCAGAGCCATTTTATTTCCTTTGCGGTCTGCATTGCCATACTGCCAACGCATGTATACGACTTGTTTTGGAAACTGTTTTTTATGTTTGTTCAACAATGGGAGGTTTGCATTCCAGACGGAGTCCATTTTTTCAGGATTTTCGGTATCCAGAATCACATCGTATAATCCAACCTGTTTAAAAACCATGTCATCCCAAAAAATAGGAGTTCTACCCTGTTTTACAACGTAGTCGCTTACACGTTTGAGCCATCCGAGCTGATGTTCGAGAATACTTTTTTTCTTCTCTTTGCAAGTAGGACAGATCCCCAGCGTGCCCACTTCGTCACCTCCTATGTGAACATATTTGCCATGGGGAGTAGCCTGGATTGCATCTTTATAGAGTGAAAACTGTACGTCGTAATATTTTTCATTCGAGGGGCAACATACCCAATCTGAATTATGGTCTTCGCGAAGAGCATGGAATTCCGGATGTTTAAGAATATAATCGGCATGGCCTATTCCCTGGATCAAAGGACTAACCTCTATGTTTAGCTTATGGGCATATTCCGACCACTCTTTCCATTCGCTGATACTCCATGCATGGGGCGCTCCGATTGAAGGATAGCGCTCATATTTCAGTTTGTCTTCTACTTCGAGGATAATGGCATTCAGTTTGTAATAGGCCATCTTATCGAGTAGCTGATACATATATTCTTTCTTATCCAGATGGTGTTTCAGGTCGATGTGGATTCCGCGGTAATCACTGTCGGGCGTATCTGTTATTTCAAAATCGGGGAGATTAACTCCTTGCTCACGTGCGTTCTGAACTAATTGCATCAATGTCTGTACTCCATAAAGGATACCCGCGTGAGATTTTCCTTTTATTTTGATCACGCGGCCGGACAGAGATATCTGATATCCTTCTTTGTGGGAGATACTATTGTCTTTTTCCAACAAAATAACTCCGGACTGAATGTCTGTAAAGTGGCGGTTTGGAAAATACGATTGATTAAAAGGGATTTCGGTTCCTTTTTTCAGGTGAAAACCGATAATTGAATCCGGATGTAATCCACCCTTACGTTCGCTAATGGAGATAGAATGCGGTTGGGGTAGCAATGAGGAAAAAAGAGAATCCGCCCTGCTTTCTGCGCAAAAGAGTAGTTGACCGGATAATAATAAACAAGGTAGCCAGTTAGTTTTCATGAGATAGATGTAATTTAATAATTCCGGCCGGAACAGGATGATAAGGTATATCCTATGCCGGCCAGGGTAATTATTTTTTAATAATATATCGGGTTATTCCCTTCAATTTTGTGCTTTCTGATTAGTGCTTCCTGGAAATAATAATCTGCATAATTCAAAGGAACATCCACTTCGCTGTTATGAGGAATACTTCCTACCGAATGCATTAATATAAAATTTCCGTTTGTCCCCGGAGCAGCCTTGTAGGCCGGAGTTGATAAAGTGGCGATAAGTTCATCGGCAAGCTTTTTAAATGACTCATCTTTTTTGATTCCATACATTTCGTACAGAGCCGAGGCACTACATGTTACGGCAGATACATCCCGGGGTTCGTTTGGGATATTGGGTGCATCATAATCCCAATAAGGAATCTTATCAGCCGGGAGTGTCGGGTGATTAAACATGAATTCAGCAATTTTTTCGGCTTGTTTCAGGTATCTCTTATCTTTCGTATAGCGATAACAAACCGTAAAGCCGTAAAGACCCCAGGCTTGTCCTCTTGCCCATGCCGATTCATGCGCATATCCTTGTGCGGTATGTTTATTGCGTACACGGCCGGTTTCCGGATCATAGTCGATCACGTGATAGGTACTGTAGTCGTTTCGGAAGTGATTATCCAATGTCATATTCGCATGTGATACGGCAATTTTATGGAAGGCAGAGTCGCCTGATAAACGGGTCGCTTCGAAAAGCAATTCCAAATTCATCATATTGTCGATAATTACCGGGCATTTCCATCCGCGTTTGGCCTGCCATCCCCGGTCGGCATCCCAGGATTGGATTACGCCGGCATTGGGACGGAATCGCGTCGACAAAGACCGGGCTGCCTCTACAATGACATCTTTGTATTCCTGACGCCCTGAAATACGGTATCCGGTAAGGTAACTGCATCCGATCATGAATCCTACGTCATGATGCCATTTAAGATGTTTGATCGAGTCGAGCGTTAACGTGTACTTGTTGGCAAGTTCCTCCCATTTTTTATCGCCTGTCATTTCGTACGTATACCAGATACTGCCGGGAAAAAATCCGCTTGTCCAGTCATCGATCGGAATATATTCTATTTCTCCGTTTTTAAGAATCGAACGGGGATTGAGCACGGTTCCTGATTTTTCAATCAAATCAGTTTGCAATGTATGCTGGGCTACGATATCCGCTACATTTGCGGTGTAAATATCGGCTGGGATATCTGTTTTTTTTTGCTGACAACTCAGAGCAAATAGAGATAAGGTTAAGAGTGGAATAAAATGTTTCATGTAATATTAAAAATTTGAAGAATAACTGATATTGATTCGGTTAAGAACAAAACTATATTTTATAAATAGAAAATAGGGAATAAAAAAATTCACTTTTAGGCTAAAATCGTACTTATTGTACGTTTGATGCCGAATGACATACTTGTTTTTAACAAAAAAATAGATAATATTTGCACAAATTGACCGAATATCTTAAACCAAGCACTACCTATCATGAAAAGTATTATAAACTTTCTATTGGTATATTTTTCCTTATTTCTTATGCCTATGTATGGCCAGACCGTACATTTTAAATCCTTAACCACCGATAACGGATTGTCTCAGATCTCTGTAAATTCTATATTTCAGGATGAAAACAGGCTCGTCTGGATTGGGACGCGCGACGGATTAAACCGGTATGACGGACAAAATATCCGAATCTTTAAACTGGAAAAAAATAATCCCAACAGTTTATTTTGTAACAATGTGCTTCAGATTACCGGAAATAAGAAAGGGCGTTTATTTTTGCGATGTACAGAAGGAATCTGTGCTTTCGATTTTCGTACCGAACAATTCAGGGTATTGGCTACCGGCGACTATGGTGCGATTTTGTATAAGGATGAACTATATATTGCCCGGAAAAATGAAATATATATATGGAACGATTCAATCGGACGATATGAGTTCTTCTATCAGCTATTGCCTAAAGGCGCG
>JAVWBH010000272.1:0-4200 GCA_036649595.1 Bacteroidales bacterium | reverse complement strand
TATACAGCTCCGGATATTCTGCACTCCATTTATCAACCGACGGAATTACCGCATCCATACGAACAGAGCCATTCTGTACGCTCCGGACTCCTTGCGTCACCTCTTTTCCGGATGCATCCAATAAGCGATAAGCGACCGAATATCCGGAAGCATTGCCGGCAATATCAGCCTTCAATACCAACTCGCCGTTTTCATATCGGTCATCTAATCCGGCAATTACTTCGAAATCGGAGAACCGCGTTTTAGGTTGCGTATACAAATAAACTTCCCGTTCGATACCGCTCAGACGCCAAAAGTCCTGACACTCCAGATAAGAAGCATCACTCCAACGAAAACTCTGAATTACCAGTTCATTTTTTCCGGATCTCAAAAGTGAAGTAATCTTATAGCGGGCGGGTGTCTTACTGTCTTTCCCCATTCCCGCAAAATGACCGTTTACATAGATATAGGTAGCTGATTTTGCAGCATCCACGCTAATAAACACATCCCGTCCGTCCCAGCTTTCCGGCAATTCGAATGTACGGAAATAAGTACCTACCGGATTAAATTTTTCAGGAACCAACGGAGGCTGGGGTTTCTGCATATAGGGTTTCTGAGGAGAAACGAATTCATACGGGTGGTTTACATAAATCGGAATTCCGAATCCTTGTACTTCCCAGTTACCGGGTACTTTAATGTCGGCCCATTCGGATGCGATTTCCTGAACTTTGTCAAAACGGACAATTCGTTCCTCCGGATTTTCCGTATAATGAAATTTCCAGGTACCGTTTAATGAAAGGAAATACGGAGAAGATGAACGATCATTTAAGATAGCTTGCTTATCGGTAGCATACGGAATAAAAGTTGCGCGGGGAGCTTCTTGATTAATCGTTATCAGCGAAGGGTCTGTAATCTGCCGGTAATATTCGGAAGAAGAAGAATCTGCATATGCTTGCCGTCCGACGAAAGACATAGCAATATACAATGCTCCGTGAAAAGCATAGTTGATGAGTGTTTTTCCCATAAGAGTATTTTATCTAGGTGATGTTTTTCAGAAAGCGAATGTACAGAAATCCATGTAAAAAGCAAAACCGAAGGAAACCTCCGGTTATTCAAATCATATAATCAGACCTTAAGTCTGAAAAGTATTATTCATTTATGGTTAAAGACATGATATAGTCATTCATAAAATAACCGTTGCCTACAGGAAAATCGCCTTGATCAACAACTTGAAATCCGATTCGCTCATAAAATCGAACGGCTTTATTCTGACGGTTCACATTCAGCTCAACCTGAAATGGCGGAGACACAACAGACCGGATATAGTCAATTCCTTTTTCAATTAAGGATTTCCCAACTCCGCAACCGTGGAAACGGGGCAACACGTATATTTTCTGAAAATGGAAAAGATGTTCTTTTTGCTGTTCTACAGAGAGGTAACCGCAAGGTTCTGATCCGAGAAAGGCGATAAAAAACTGTTGGTTTTCTTGCTCCATCTGGCGTAATAAACTTTCGGGAGAATACATCCATTCAAACATCCAGTCTAATTGATCGGGAGAGAGAATGTTCTGATAGGTATGAGCCCATGTCTGAGAGGCAAGTTGCCGGATAAGAGAGATATCATCGGCAGTAGCATGGTGAAATGTAATCATGGCTATAAAAAAATAGCAGGAAGAAAAAAGATTTCTTCCTGCCGGATTAAATTATTTGATGATATTGATCAGATCTTCCAATGTTACCATTGACTGCTCGCCGGTGTTCATGTTTTTTAGATTGATCTTACCTTCGGCTATCTCATTAGCACCTACTAAAGCTACAAACGGAATTTTTTTCGCATCTGCATAGCTCATCTGTTTTTTCATTTTGGCAGCATCCGGATAGATTTCAGCCCGGATACCTGCTTTACGAAGTTTTGAAAGGAGTCCCAGGCAATGAGATTCTTCTTCCGCCCCGAAATTGACAAAAATAAGCTGAGTAGTCATTAACGAATCTTCCGGATAAAGTTCAAGTTGATTCAATACGTCAAAGATACGGTCTGCTCCGAAAGAGATACCGACACCCGATACGCCGCTCATACCAAATACCCCGGTAAGGTTATCATAACGACCTCCCCCTGTAATAGAGCCGATCTGTACATCCAGTGCTTTTACTTCAAAGATAGCGCCAGTATAATAGTTCAACCCTCTGGCCAATGTCAAGTCTAAATCCAGCTGACAACGGATTTCAAGTTTGTCGATTTTATCCAGGATATATTCGAGTTCTTCCACCCCTTTCAATCCGGTCTGCGAAGAAGCCAATACATTTTTGAGAGTAGCAATCTTATCACGGTTAGAGCCTTCTAAGAGGATTATCGGCTCAAGCTGGGCAATTTCTGCATCAGATAATCCTTTTGAGCGCAGTTCGTCATTTACTTTATCAAGTCCGATTTTATCCAGTTTGTCAATTGCTACGGTGATATCCACAATCTTGTCTGGCTGACCGATAATTTCGGCAATACCGGTAAGTATTTTACGGTTATTCATTTTGATAGCAACATTGATACCAAAACGCGTAAATACTTCGTCAATAATCTGAATCAATTCAACCTCATTCAGAAGAGAATCTGACCCCACAACATCGGCATCACACTGGAAAAACTCACGGTAACGGCCTTTTTGCGGACGGTCGGCACGCCATACCGGCTGAATCTGATAACGTTTAAATGGGAAAGCGATCTCGTCACGGTGCATAACAACAAAACGCGCAAAAGGAACTGTCAGGTCATAACGCAAGCCTTTTTCGCACATTTGAGAAGCCAGGCGCGCTATATTTTTTTCATCCAGATCTTCTTTTTTTACGTCTTTCAGGAAATCGCCGGAATTCAATATCTTAAACAACAGTTTGTCTCCTTCTTCGCCATATTTTCCCATTAACGTAGAAAGCATCTCCATGGCAGGGGTTTCAATCTGCTGGAAGCCGAACAAGTGATATACCTCACGGATCGTATTAAAGATATAATTGCGTTTTGCCATTTCAACTGGCGTAAAATCGCGGGTTCCTTTCGGAATTGATGGTTTTGCCATATTTTATCTGATTATTTTATTCTTTCGTCTCTTTTGAATAGCAAAGATAAAAAAAAGGAGCCTAATAGGCTCCCTTCAAATATTTAAAGTAGTTTGATTATTAATCTCTTCTTCCCATTGCCATCATCACATAATAGATCAAAGTGGCCAATGATCCTAAAGCAGCGACAACATAAGTATAGGCAGCCCATTTCAAAGCATCGAATGCCTGATCGTGAGTCCGGACATCTGTAATCCCCGCACGGCTCAACCACGCGATTGCCCGCGAACTGGCATTGATCTCTACAGGTAATGTGACAAAGCTGAAAAGTGTTGTCATGGCAAATAGTCCGATTCCGGCCCAAAGCAACATCGGCATACTGTTAATCAATAAAATACCGGCCAACAAGATCCATTGTACCCATTGAGAAGCAAAACTAACGGCAGGAACCAGTTGTGAACGGAGTGTCAACATCGAATAAGCGGTTGCATGCTGTACGGCATGTCCGCATTCATGAGCAGCTACAGCAGCAGCGGCTACCGAGTTACTGTAATAAACATCATTACTTAAAGCAACTGTCTTTGTTTCCGGATTATAGTGATCGGTCAGAGTACCCTCGTGAGGTACAATTTTTACATCATATATACCATTATCATTCAGCATTTTCCGTGCAATATCAGCTCCGGTCATTCCTACTGACAACGGGACTTTAGAATATTTTGAAAATTTACTTTTAAGAACGCTTTGTACGAGGAAGCTTACAAGAGCAATTGCAATGAATAAAAACATTCCCATTTTTTTCCTTATTAATTATATGAATTTCGTTTGAGTTTAGACCTGTTAAAGAGGCTATTGGCAAATATAATGCAAAAGGTGTACCATTATTATTAAAATTGCCCCAACTCATTGTTAATTTTCGGTAATGTAGTGAACAATTTGAAGAAAGAAAAAAACCGGATTGGAGTACTTTCACAAGTTTCCAATCCGGCACAATGCTATTTAATACATAATAATCAGAAGATTAGCATTCTTCTGTATAACGTTCGATTGTCTGATCGCGGTCGGGACCAACAGAAACAATCTTAATAGGTGTTTCAAGTTGCTCTTCCAGGAAGTTCAGATATTGATTAAATTCTTCAGGGAATTCATCTTCCGACTGCATTTTTGTCATATCTGTTT
>JAVWBH010000271.1:0-4206 GCA_036649595.1 Bacteroidales bacterium | reverse complement strand
CACCCGGCGAACGCACATCGAGTAAAATACTTGCGTCGGTAAGCTCCAGAAACCGGGGCAGATTCTCTTTCCATTCGGAATTTGGAAATAACGGTATATCCTCTGAATCGATATATTGCATCCTGTATTCGTTTGTAGGCTTTCTAAGCCTGATTTATCGAAAACACAAAGGTATTTTTTATAACATACTTACGAAACAAGAGAGACAGAAAATTCACGCTTCCTCTTTAATTATAATAAACTTTACCGGCATAAAAGCAACACTTTCTTCGGTTTTTTCCAAATATTTTAAAACATAATATTTATATAAAAATATTTTCATTAAGACATTTTTGTTTTTCTATATTTGTCTTCGATTTCACATCTCCGGCTGTTCGTTTACTCCTACTACCGGAAAAACAAGACGTAAAAAAGCGCATTTTACAGGTATACCAGCAAGATTATCAGAGTTGTACTATCATATAATATCATGATTCAGAAAGTATTAAAAAGAGACGGTCGCACGGTAGATTTTAATTTTACAAAGATCGAAGAAGCCATCCGCAAGGCAATGCATCAAACAGAACATGGAATCGACGCCGTACTGGCTGCTCAGATTGCAGAAAAGGTTACCCGCAATAGTGGTACCGTGATGAGTGTAGAGGCAATTCAGGATGCCGTTGAAATGGAGTTGATGAACAGTCCCCGCAAAGAAGTGGCAAAAGCCTATATTTCTTATAGAAATGCCCGAAGTGTAGCCCGAAGAGCAAAAACAAAAGATATTTTTCTTGAAATTATCGAAGCAAAATCGAGCGATGTAACCCGCGAAAATGCGAATATGAATGCCGATACTCCGGCCGGGATGATGATGAAGTTCTCGAGTGAAACGACCAAACCCTTCGTCGATGATTTCCTTTTATCTGAAGACATCAAGCTGGCTATCCGCCGCGGTTATCTTCATATCCATGACAAAGACTATTACCCGACAAAAAGCTTAACCTGCGTACAGCATCCGCTGGATAAAATTCTGTCACGCGGCTTTATGGCCGGCCATGCTGAATCTCGTCCGGCAAAGAGAATCGAAACAGCAAGCATTCAGGGATGCATATCTTTGGAAACTGCACAGAATGAGATGCACGGCGGTCAGGCTATTCCGGCAATCGACTTTTATTTTGCACCCTATGTACGCTCTACGTTCATCGAAGAAATAAAAGTATTAGAAGAATTAAATGCCGTAAATCTGCAAGATTTATATCATGCTCCGGTCTGTGATTTTATTCAAAAAGAGCTAAACAATCTGAGCGGAAACGAACGTTTGCTCCAACATGCGGTCAATCGGACAGTAGGACGAGTGCACCAGGCAATGGAAGCATTCATCCATAACATGAATACGATCCATTCACGAGGAGGAAATCAAGTTGTATTCAGTTCTGTAAACTATGGTACGGATACTTCTGCAGAAGGACGTTGTATTATCCGCGAATTACTTCGCTCTACCTACGAGGGCGTAGGCAATAACGCAACAGCAATTTTTCCGATACAGATATGGAAAAAAAAAGCGGGGTGTCAATTATATGCCCAATGACCCGAATTACGATTTATACCAATTAGCGGCAAAAGTATCTGCCCGGCGTTTTTTTCCTAATTTTCTGAATCTGGATGCGACGTTCAATCAACACGAATGTTGGCGCGCCGAAGATCCGTTACGATACGAGCATGAAGTAGCCACCATGGGTTGCCGCACCCGTGTGTTTGAAAACAGATTTGGAGAAAAAACATCAATCGGACGCGGGAACATCTCTTTTTCAACCATTAATATTGTCGGACTGGCTTTAGAAACACTGGGAGAAAGCACCTTTGAAAAGAAAATAGAAGTATTTTTCCTGCGTTTAGACCATCTGTTGGAATTAACGGCACAGCAATTACATGAACGGTTCGAGTTTCAGAAAACCGCCCTTGCAAAACAGTTTCCGCTATTGATGAGTAGCTTGTGGAAAGGCTCCGAACAGCTCAGCCAAAATGATACCATCGAATCTGTAATTAATCAGGGGACACTTGGCATCGGTTTTATCGGTTTGGCGGAATGTTTGATAGCCCTGACCGGCAAACATCACGGCGAATCGGAAGAAGCACAACAGCTGGGATTAGAAATTATCAGCCACATGAAATTAAAAGCAGATGAATTCAGCGAGCGCTATCAACATAACTATAGCATCCTGGCAACTCCGGCAGAAGGATTATCCGGCCGATTTACCAAAATGGACCGGAAACGATATGGAATTTTAAAGGGGATCACCGATAAAGAATATTATACTAATTCAAATCATGTGCCGGTATATTTCAAATGTACCATTGCGCACAAAGCCCGGATTGAAGCTCCTTATCATGACCTGACACGCGGCGGACATATTTTTTATATTGAACTTGATGGCGATGCAACACATAATCCGGAAGCGATCTTTTCGTTTGTCGATTTAATGGACCGGCTGAATATGGGATACGGGTCTGTTAATCATAACCGCAACCGGTGTCTTGACTGCGGATATGAAGACTCCAGAGAAGAGCCTGAAACCTGTCCGCTATGCGGAGGTAAAAATATAGATCGGTTACAGCGTATTACAGGATATCTTGTCGGTACAACGGATCGTTGGAATAGTGCAAAATTAGCTGAACTAAAAGATAGAGTACAACATGATTAAAACAATCTCTTTATTGAAAATTCTGGACGATACGGTCGTTGACGGACCAGGGTTCAGAATATCCCTTTATGGAGCCGGATGCCCCCATTATTGTCTGGGATGCCATAATCCGCAGTCATGGAATCCCGCCAACGGAACACCTTTCACAATTAAAGATGTTTTAAAACGGATACTCCAATCAAACTCAAACGTTACCTTTTCGGGAGGAGAACCTTTTTTTCAGGCAGAAGCATTTGCACATCTGGCCAAACAGATCAAAGACAACAGTCAGAAGTCAATCTGGTGTTACACAGGTTATCGATTTGAGGATCTGATAAATGAGTCCCGCTTTCACCCGCTGCTTGAGGAGATAGATGTCTTGGTAGACGGCCCTTATATTCAGCGGGAACGCGATCTGCACCTTTTATTCCGGGGAAGTCGCAATCAACGTCTGATCGATGTTCCGGCTTCCCGAAATGCTGGAAAAGTCATTCTGTACGAATATAATCCTTTCCCGCATTTTTAATCGTTGACAATAACATCCGAAAGCTCTAAACGGGCAAACCGGCATAGTTCGGCCGGATTGATTTTTAGCTGCAAACCCCTTATGCCTGCACTGATATAGATAAAAGGATAATCAGTGCAGGTGTTTTGTATATATCCCGGAAAGTTTTTCTTCATCCCGATCGGCGAGCATCCTCCCCGTATATATCCGGTCAATGCTAACAAATCCTTCATCAAAATCATCTGAGCACTCTTATTTCCGGAAACCTTTGCCGCTTTTTTTAAATCGACTTCCGCATCTCCGGGTATAATACAAATAAAAATACCTGTTTTATCTCCTCTCAAAACCAAAGTTTTAAAAACCTGTTTGATATCCTGATTCAACTGTTCTGCCACATGGGTGGCTGCCAGATTATTTTCATCAACTTCATAAGCAACCAGCTCATAGTCAACCTTTGACTTATCTAATAAGCGGGCGGCATTGGTTTTGGTAATCTTCATTATCGTAGATTTTAAATTCAATAGTAAGCGCAAAAATAAACAATCTGTTCGATCGTTAACAATTTTTGTAAACGTAAACCCTTCTTTTCGGTGTATATTTGACACTCCTAAACCTTAGTTTTATTTCTTTTATCACTTTTAGATGAATTCGTTTTTTAGCAAATTACTTCCGTTCGAATCTTTATTCATTCTTAGCAGTGATTCTATAACTGCATATGGTATTTTAATTATTCTGCTGATTTTCTTCGCATTCCTGTTTAAGCTGACTCGCAGAATCGGTGTATTAACCGCATCTTTACGACATTACACGTTAAACTTTTCGGAAGAAGGAATTGAATCAGACTCCAACCTGGGCACTGCCTGGAAAGAGTATTCAAATACGTTCCATGAAGCATCCGGAACTGTGAAAACAGAAGAATTAGCTTCGGATTACTTTAATTCAAAAAGTCTTTTCTTCAATGGAGCGAATCTGAGTCTGATTAGTGCCGGTCCGAACATATTAACCGGACTGGGGGTATTGGGTACATTTACCGGTCTGACAATG
>JAVWBH010000270.1:0-4207 GCA_036649595.1 Bacteroidales bacterium | reverse complement strand
CGCGCATTGGGGGATTGGATGTCGTAAAAGATTATAAAGAAATACGGCGAAATATAGGATACATGCCGGGGCGTTTTTCGCTTTATCAGGATCTGTCTGTAGAAGAGAATCTGAATTTTTTTGCAACGTTATTCGGAACTACACTACAAGCCAACTATCGCTTGATAAGCGACATTTACAGTCAGATAGAACCTTTTAAAAAGAGGCGTGCCGGAAATCTGTCGGGAGGAATGAAGCAAAAACTGGCATTATGTTGTGCTTTGATTCATCAACCCGGAATCTTGTTACTGGATGAACCTACCACAGGGGTAGATCCTGTTTCCCGAAAGGAATTCTGGGCAATGCTTGAAAACCTGAGGGATACGGGTATTTCTGTTTTGGTATCAACGCCTTATATGGATGAAGCCGTTCGTTGTGATCGTATTGCTTTGATGAAAGAAGGTACTTTTCTGCAGGTGGATACTCCCGATCAGATCAGAGCCCGGTTTGGAGAACCTTTATGGGGTATTAAAGGCTTCCGAATGGGAGAGATGCTACATTATCTGAGGGAGCAACCGGAAGTAGAAAGTTGCTTTTCTTTCGGCGACAGCCTGCACCTTACCTTTAAAACGGATATCGGGGCAGTGCTTTCTGCCTTTATCATGCGTTTAAGGGAAAATGGATTTCCTGATGTAGAAATCAATCCGATCAAACCCGGAATAGAAGACTGTTTTATGAAACAAACCCGGTTATGAATGTAATTGAAACAAAAGACCTGACTAAATGTTTCGGCACTTTTACGGCTGTAGACCGAATCTCTTTTCAGGTACAAGCCGGAGAAATATTCGGCTTCTTAGGGGCGAATGGAGCCGGCAAAACTACGGCAATGCGTATGTTATGCGGTTTAAGTCGTCCGACGGGAGGATCCGGATCTGTAGCCGGATTCGATATTTGTCGGCAGCCAGAACAGGTAAAAAGGCATATCGGATATATGAGTCAGAAATTCTCGTTGTATGAAGATCTGACCGTATGGGAAAACATCCGGCTTTTTGGCGGGATATATGGCCTGAAAGAAACCGTCATAAAAGATAAAGGTATCCGGTTATTGGAGGAGCTGGGTTTTGTTGAAGAGCGAAATACGCTGGTTGCCCGTTTGCCTTTGGGATGGAAACAGAAATTAGCCTTTTCGGTAGCAATTTTTCATGATCCGCGTATCGTATTTCTGGATGAGCCCACCGGAGGCGTTGACCCTGCGACTCGCAGGCGATTCTGGGAAATGATTTATTTGGCGGCGGAGCGCGGGATTACGGTATTCGTAACTACCCATTATATGGATGAGGCGGAATATTGTAACCGGGTATGTGTTATGGTAGATGGCCGGATTGAAGCATTGGATACTCCCGCCCGGCTAAAACATAATTTGGGCGCGGAATCAATGGAAGAAGTGTTTTATTTACTGGCCCGGAAAGCTAAAAATAAAGAATAATATGAGTCCATTTTTTTCATTTGTAAAAAAGGAGTTTTACCATATACTTCGGGATAAACGGACAATGCTGATTTTACTGGGGATGCCTATTGTTGAGATCATCCTCTTCGGATTTGCCCTGACCAACGAAGTGAAGAATGTACGGGTAGCCGTATATGCTCCGTTTGAAGATGAAACGGTTCGTCGTTTGAATAACCGGCTGGATGCAAATGAAAACCTAAAGGTTACAACCTTTTTGTCGGATCCGCGCGAGGCTGAAAATCTGTTGCGAAAAAAACAGGTTGATCTCGTTGTGATCTATGAATCCCCTTTTAATCGGGATACCCGTCTGCCGGAAGGTGCGAACATACAGCTAATAGCGGATGCAACCGACGCAAATATCGCAACCCTTTTTACGGGGTATGCGGTGTATATTATACAACAGGAGTTACAACCTCTCTTGCAAGACACTCCCTTTGGTATTCAGCCGGATATTAAACTCATGTATAATCCGGGAATGAAGTCTTCTTATAATTTCGTACCGGGGGTCATGGGGATGATTTTGATGCTTTTGTGTGCGATGATGACCTCTATCTCTATTGTGCGAGAAAAGGAAACCGGCACGATGGAGGTGCTCCTGGTTTCTCCGATACAACCTTTTTTTGTGATTCTGGCAAAAACAATCCCCTATTTCGTATTATCCTGTATTAATATGGCTACGATCCTGCTGTTGGCCCGTTTCTTATTGCATGTACCCATTATCGGGAATCTGACCACTTTGCTAACTGTTTCATTGCTATTTATACTTGTGTCGCTGTCGTTGGGTATATTGATTTCTACACTGGTAAAAACACAGGTGGCAGCCATGTTGATGTCGGGAATGATTCTGATGATGCCCGTTATGGTTTTTTCCGGTTTGATTTATCCGACAGAAAATATGCCTTGGGTTTTGCGTTCATTTTCTGATATTATTCCTGCCAAATGGTATATCCGGGCAATTCGTAAAATTATGATAGAGGGCTTGGGGTTTGCTTATGTTTGGAAAGAGATTGTCATTATGGCCGGTATGGTGGTTTTGTTAACGGTTGTGAGTATCGTAAAATTTAAAAACAGACTTGAGTAAATGGTATTAAGATATCTTATAGAGAAGGAACTAAAACAATTTAGAAGGAATGTTTTTTTACCTCAGATGCTGGTCATCTATCCATTGATGATTATGCTGGTTTTCCCATGGGCTGTTAATATGGAGATTAAAAATATTAATCTGAGTGTTGTGGATCATGATAAAAGTCCGTTGTCATCCCGCTTAACACAAAAGGCCTCGGCTTCGGGATATTTTCGGCAAATGAACGTAGCCGATTCTTATACATCCGCTCTGCATGCCGTTGAGGCAGGAGATGCAGATATTATTCTGGAGATACCGGCTGATTTTGAAAAGACATTTATTACAAGCCATAACGCACATGTGCTGATTGCCGCCAATACGGTAGACGGTACAAAGGGAGCCTTGGGGAGCTCTTATCTTTCTTCCATTATTTCTGATTTTAACAGGGAGTTGATAAGCGGGCAGGGGGGAGCGCCACCGGCTGTATCTGTAAATATTTCCACCCTCAACCGGTTTAATCCGCATCAGGATTATAAAATATTTATGATCCCGGCTTTGATTGTGATTATTCTGACATTATTGTGCGGTTTCCTTCCGGCATTGAATATTGTCAGTGAGAAAGAAAACGGCACCATAGAACAAATGAATGTGACTCCCATTCCCAAATTGATTTTTATTCTGTCAAAACTGATTCCTTATTGGGTGTTGGGACTGATTTTGCTTTCTTTTTGTATTCTGCTGGGTAAACTTGTATATGGATTATTTCCGGCCGGCAGTTTGCTTACATTATATGGGTATACAATCTTATTTATTCTGACGATATCCGGCTTCGGATTGATTATTTCGAATAAATCGCAAACAATGCAACAGGCTATGTTTGTAATGTTTTTCTTTCTGATTGTGTTTATTCTGATGAGCGGGCTGTTTACTCCTATTGCGAGTATGCCGCAATGGGCAAGAATCCTGACTCTGTTCAATCCGCTCAGTTATTTTATTACAATTATGCGGTCTGTATATCTGAGAGGTAGCTCTTTTCTTGAATTGCTGGCAGAAGGGATTCCATTGTTGTTTTTTGCAGTACTCTTCAATTTATGGGCATTCCTTAGCTATCGTAAAAATAGATAAGTTGTTAAATGGTTATTAGTTAGCTGTTTATGTGCTTTGTTGCTATGTTTCTGAAAATGTGTTTTTGTTATAATAATCATGTTAAAATGGAGTAATATTGAGAAAAATGCAACACAATCAAATAAAACGATAGCAAAAAGCGTGTTTTTAATGTGTAGTATCAAACAAATTTGTATATTTGTGCATTCAGTTGTTGTTTTATTTCTGTAAGGGGCTGCCCGCAGTGATGCGAGCATGCCCTTGTTTTAAAACTGCAGCCTGGATAAATTAATAAAGATATAAACAAATTGAATAGATCATTATGGCTTTGATCATACCAAAACACTACAAGCTCAAGCTGTTGCCTGAAACTACAGAGCAGGCAATTAAAATGGTGAAAGTGAATTTTCAGGATCGTCTGTCGGAGACTTTAAACTTGAGACGTGTAACAGCGCCTTTATTTGTTTTAACAGGAACCGGAATTAATGATGACCTGAACGGAGTTGAGAGAGCGGTAACTTTTCCTGTCAAATGTATGGGCGATCGTCGCGCAG
>JAVWBH010000269.1:0-4244 GCA_036649595.1 Bacteroidales bacterium | reverse complement strand
GTCATAATTATAATCCGGTTCCGTCCAGTTTTCTAAAGCCAGATTTACCGTATTTATAATCTGATCGCATGCATTGGGATTGTTATCCCAATTCGGCAATTTTCTTAAAAGGATACGCGCTTTCAATGCAATCGTAAACTGCTTCCATTTTTTCAGGTCGCCGCCATAAATACGATCCCTTTTCTTTGTGATGGACTTATTTGACGGATTGTCTATAATATCCGGATTGTCATAATCCGCAATTAATGCATCCGCTTCTTGCAGCATCCATTGGTAAATAGATTCTTGCGTATCATATTTTGGCGTTTTTCCGGTATATGCCTCCGAGCGGGGCATATCTCCAAATGCATCCGTTGTAAGTTGCATGGACATCAATTGAATCGTGCGGGCTATCAATGTAAAGTTCGGAGACTTAAATTTTCCGGCTGCTTCGATTAAAGAATTACCATTTACACCGATATCATAAAAATGACGACGCCAATGAGGATGACGATTCATTGTCAGGAATTCCCAACCGCTTTTATAAGCCGTTGATCCGGTCTGGCTTTTTCCCCCTGTAGTGAGCGCCTGTGATAAATAAACCCCATATTCTGCATGATCATAATTAATTTGAGATGCATAAAAAACAAGAACCGGTAAAGATTGCTCGGGGGTGACATACGGTTTGGCATCCGGGTTTTCATTGATATCTAACCAGTCACTACAACTGCTAAAGGAAAGGCCTAATGATAAAGCGATCGCTCCATATATTCGTTTATTCATAATCATGATTTTAGAAATTTGCAGTTAATGTAAAATTGAAACTACGTGTATTTGGCACGCTAAAATTGTCTATACCAAAAGCGCCGGTCCCCTGTGCTGACGGATTGGCATTAATCTGCGGATCATTACCGCTGTATTTTGTAAGCAGAAACAGATTTCGGCCGGTCACAGAAAGCTTCAAGCCGGTAAAAGCACATTTCTTTACAAACCGCGACAAGTCATAAGCAACGGTTACATAGCTTAACCGGATGTAAGATCCGTCTTCAACAAAATTAGAGGTTGCCCCGGATACATAAGTACTCAGATTTGTCTGGTTCAATAAAATCGGTTTTGTATTGTTTTGATAACTACCATCGGGTTGAAGTACCACTCCGTCAAAAACGACCCAGCGATTACGATAAGTTTCCAATAACTTCGATTGCCCATTTGACAATAACGAGCGTCCTGTTACATTTAAAACATCACCGCCCTTGCGGCCGTCAAACAGGAATCCTACTGTTAAATCCTTCCAACGGAAATTACTGCTTATACCCAATAAGAAATCCGGTTGCCGATCGCCGATCAAAACACTCTTGGCCGGATTGATTTGAGGAAATCCCTCTTCCGAACAGATGATTTTACCATCCGGAGTACGCAGGTAATCTTTACCGGATATAGCTGTTGTAGAACCATTCAGATATGCTGTCGGGAAAGCATCCCCGTATTGAGTACCCTGTAATTCAACAATTCCGTCAGGAAGTTTCACTACCTTACTTCTGTTGAGTGTAAAATTGGCAGCCGCATCCCAGGTAAAATCAGGAGTACTCAGAATTTTCTGATTCAGCTGGATTTCCACACCATGGTTTTTTATACTTCCCTCATTTCTGGTTTCCAAAATATTTCCAACTGCCGGAGATACACGTACAGACACAATCTGATTATCAACTTGTGTTGAATAATAAGCGATATCTAATGAAGTCTTATTATTGAAGAATCTCAAATCTGTTCCGATTTCCCATGAATCAATCATTTCAGGATCCAAATGGGTAGCCACACTAAGAGTCGGATTTACACTAAAACCCTGGTCCGGGAAAGTTGGGCGTTGGTAAAATTTTCGGTCGAAAAGATAAGGTGAAGCATCTTTCCCCACACGTGCCCAGTTACCGCGTACTTTACCATATGAAAATACAGAAGAGTTTATTTCCAGAAGTTCAGAGAATATAACCCCCGCCGTTACAGAGGGATAAAAATAGCTTTTCTTAGATAATGTAGAGGAATAGTCATTTCTGCCGGTGGCACTGATGTGAGCCAATCCTTTATAATCAAATTTTATCTCACCGAAAATACCGGCCATCCGCTTTTTATTATGCAATAAAGAGAGGTTGCTTCCGTTCACCCGGTCGCCGTTTATATTCGAGATACTATAAAAACCTCCGGGAATCAAAAATTCATAACCGCCTAATTCGGCCGCAAGACCATTCTTTTCCTGCATTTCACCTCCGACTAATATGCCTAATTCATAATCTTGGGCAATCTTTAAACGATAATTGGCAATTGCCTGCAATGTCAATAAAGAGCTCTCGCTTTGATCATAATTATAGCTTCCGTACTCTTTTGTGCGTGCATTTGCAAAATCTTCACTCGAAAAGTCACTTCTTTTGAAGCGAGGGGTAATGTAACCGTCGGTACTATAGTTGTTTTGGTCATAACTTATTTTTCCGGTAAGATCCAGGTTATCAATTGGCGACCAGATTACCGATGCCATCAGGATATTTCGGGTTGATTTATTTTTACCCCAGTCCTGATAACGTCTCCAATAAGGATTAACCGGAATATCCAGTTTTTCCTGATCCGACAAGCCGTCCCATGAATCTCTCCAAATCATTTCTCCGGCTTCGGTAATATAATTACTCATATTATTTGTAATAGGCCAGTTATAGATCGTATTCATCGAATATTCCAATGCGCCTGAAGAGTTTGTGGAGTTTTCAAAACCTCTTGACTGCGTCTTGGTAAAATTCATCTGAGCATTAACCCGTACCCATTCTGATACATCAAAAGATGCTTTTAACAATCCCCCATATTGCTTTTTATAATCATTCGGCACCACGCCCTGATTATCCATAAAGTTGAACGAGGCATAGGCGCTCATCTTTTCCGTACCGCCCGAAACACTTACATCATATTTCTGAAATAATCCGGTTTGAAAAAAATCATTGACATTATTGTATGTTTTTTGTCCGGGCTGAATAAGCGGCCCCCAACCGCCGCTCTGCAAGGGTTTATAAAAACCTTGTACGCCGGGAGCATACATAGACTGAATTTCAGGCACATTCACGCAGTTGTCAATCTGAACGCTCGCATTTGCATTGACCTGGATCTTGCCGGCTTTTCCGGACTTAGTTGTAATCAAGACCACGCCGTTGGCACCCTGAGACCCATAAAGAGCAGAAGCGGCCGCCCCTTTCAATACCGACATATTTTCGATATCATTCGGATTGATATTCTCCATATTAGATCCGGATCCGTTAACAGCCATACCGTCAATTACAAATAATGGCCCATTATTCTGGCTGGGGCTCATGGAAGAGAGTGCCCGGATCTGAATGTTAGTACCCCCATTCGGCGATCCGCCGTTACCTGAAATCTGGACACCGGCAATCTTTCCTTGCAGCGAGGTTACAAAGTTGGATGATTGACCCGCCGTAACTTCGTCCGAAGATAAGGTCTGTACCGCATAATTTAGTTTTTTCTTTTCAGCCTTTACCCCCATTGCAACAACGACAACTTCTTCAAGGGCTTCAACTTTCGGAGCAAGGGCTATTTTAAGGTGAGTCTGCCCTCCTACTTTCACTTCTTTATCTTCCATTCCCACATATGAGATCACCAAAGTGGCATCCTTGTCAGGAACTTCAATAACAAACTTTCCATCTATGTCCGTGATGGAACCAACAGTAGTACCTTTTACAATAACAGAAGCACCGATAACAGGTAAGCCGTCTTCAGACGACAGTACCAATCCGGTTACTTTTTGTTGAGCAAAGACACTAACTGCAGAAATAAATAAAACTAACAGAAAGAGTAATTGTTTTCTCATGATAGATAGGTATCTTAGTTAATGTTAATCTGGTTTCTTATTCAACCGCACATTTTCTTCTATCTCTTTTCCGATGTTCGTTTTTTCTCTGGAATATATAAATTCCTTTATATTATTTCTTTTTTAATATTAAGGTATAAATGCGCCCTTTATCTACCCTATGTTGGGTATCTCAGCTTAGGTGAGTTATGGCGATTTCAATTAATCCTACGCTAAGGATTTTTTTTGTATTAGACGCTTAAATATATACAATTTATTAGATACAACACACGCTAAAATTCAAATTATTTATACCATTTTTGATACATATAAACTATTATTAATATTAAATTCACCTACAACCCCCATAAACAAAGGGAATACGCATAATTATACCTATAAAAACAAAAAAATCCCTCAATATTCT
>JAVWBH010000268.1:1252-4256 GCA_036649595.1 Bacteroidales bacterium | reverse complement strand
ACAAAAGTACAAAAAAAATAGTTGGATGAAAATAAATTTATTGATTCAACGAAAAAGTACAGTATCCCGCAGAATACTGTACTTTCTTTATTTGTTATAATAACTAAGAATATGCGATTTGTGCCTTTGAGATCAGAAATGAGCTCTTAACATCCAGCAAGTTTTTTCTGCACGATAAATAAAATCCTGCAAATAACTCAATGTACCTTCATCTGAAGGAGATTCTTTCTCCAATTCTTTTAGGTCGGAACGAATCTCGCGGATGATGGTTTCGTAATCTTCTAAAATCATTTTCAACATTTCAGGAGCAGCGGGCAACATCACACTCTGATCGTATTCTTTGATCCGGGTATCTGCAAGATAACTCTGCAACGAGCCATTCGGTCTGCCACCCAATGATCTGATCCGTTCGGCGATATCGTCGATATTATCAATAATCTCCGTATAGATTGACTCCAGAAATTTATGATCCGAATAGAAATTCATTCCTTTTACATTCCAATGGAAATTCCAGGTCTTTGCCAACAAAACGAACTCATCTGAAAGTAATTTATTCAAATATTTAATACTCACGTCTGCCAGAGCTTTTGGCTCACCAATGTTAAGGTTCATACTATGCTATATTTAAATTAATAATGTTTATCTGAAGAACACCTCACAATTGATATAGTTGTCTTTTATAACATTTTTTGAATTTCCGGGCCTCTCCATACACACAAGTTTTCACCCTGTCAAAAAAGCGAAGCCATACGGCCTGTCAAAAAAAAGCCTCTTTTCTCAATAATTCTTCTGATTCGCTTATATTATTCTTTCAGATTAATATGAAACACACTCTATTTTATTTACTTTTGTAGCAATAATCCGTTTTATTGTTAAAAAAGGCATTATCACTATCAATATGCCATCTATCCATCTTTTCTATTTATGATAAAACAAGAATCATCTGTCCTTTTGATATACACGGGTGGCACTATCGGGATGATCGAAAATCCTGATACGGGAGCGCTCGAGTCATTCAACTTCCACCACCTGCTTGATAATGTGCCGGAATTGAAGAAATTAAATTCTACAATTTCGACCATTCAGTTCGATCCTCCCATCGACTCATCAGATATGGACCCTGAAAAATGGATGGAGTTGGTGCGCATTGTTACCGAAAACTATAATTACTTCGATGGTTTTGTAATCCTTCACGGAACAGACACGATGGCTTATACGGCATCCGCACTCAGTTTCATGCTCGAAAATCTCGACAAACCTGTCGTTTTAACCGGATCCCAATTACCGATCGGCGTATTGCGTACAGACGGAAAAGAGAACCTGATTACGGCAATTGAAATAGCCGCAGCAAAAGAAAACGGTAAACCTGTCATACCGGAAGTATGCATTCTTTTCGAAAACTTCCTGATGCGGGGTAATCGCACCAAGAAAATCAATGCCGAAAACTTCAATGCATTCCGCTCTCAAAACTACCCGCCGCTGGCCCGTGTAGGAATCCATATCAAATACGACACTTATCTGGTACATTATCCGGAAAATAAACTTCCTTTACGGCCTCACTATCTCATGGATCCGAATGTGGTTGTCCTAAAAATATTTCCGGGCATCACTCCGCAAACCATTCATGCCATCCTGAATATTCCGGATTTGAAAGGTGTTGTTATGGAAACCTTCGGATCGGGTAACGCCATGACTAAACAATGGTTTTTGAATGCCCTCAAATCTGCGATCGACAGAAACATCATAATCGTCAATATTACCCAGTGTATGGGCGGTTCTGTGCAGATGGGACTTTACGAGACGGGGAATAAACTAAGCGAAGTGGGCGTAATCAGCGGATATGATATGACCACTGAAGCTGCCCTTACCAAGCTGATGTTCTTGTTCGGACACGACCGTACACTGGATGAGGTGAAAGAGCAGATGAACCGGAACGTTGTAGGAGAAGTAACAATCCCGACAATCGAATAAATAAAAAAGAAAATCCCGATAAGGTTGTTTATACCTTACCGGGATTTTCTTTTACAATCACCCTAATTTTTGAACTGTCATATCGGAAAATATTATTTTTATTTTTCGACAATCGAATTCAGATATACCTCCAGATTTGTATAAGGGGCATATAATGTTGTCTGGTTTCCATCTTTCTTATTATTCGGATCCAGCCCTTGCTTCTTTTCCCATTCATCGGGCATCCCGTCGCCGTCGGTATCTGCCGGAGCCGGTAATGATTTCAAAACGGGCCATCCGCCTGCCTGCGTCTGCGAATCGATAATACCTTTCTTAGCTCCATAAGTGCCCCCGAAAGTAGCCGTTCCGGTTTCTACCTCTTCCACAATACGCGTATCTACGGCATCTCTCCGATAAGAGGCTCCGGCGTCTTTTAATACGAGGGCATACGCTGCAGTTGCAGGTTGAGTCTGTACACCTCCGTCAGGAAAAGGTGTTGCAGTCAGGAGTTCCTCTATTTCAACCGGATTCTGTGGTTTGATTCCCTTCTTGTTATCCTGGTTAATCGCTTTATTACCCTCCAGAATATTCCCCTGAATAAAAAATTTCCCATATCCCTGGGGCGCTTCATCCTTCTTGGTCTGATTCATGGGGTTAAAGAAATAGGTATCTTTATTCTTTGCCATTGCCGGTCCGGGTTTATAATAATTCCCGATTAGGTTAATGGTACGAGTTTCTCCTCCGTACGACAGGTTTTTCCCCCAGTTATAAATCACATTATTTCTAAAATCAACAACTCCGGCCAATTTGCTAACACCCGGATGATCAAAACGCGGATTACGACTGTCATGGTGAGCGAGGAGATTATGATGAAAAGATGCATTTTTTCCACCCCAAATACCCCCATATCCATGTGTACCTTTCCGGTGCGCACTGTTATACAGACTTTCAGTAATCATACACCACTGCAATGTAAAATTCTCCACGCCATAGGCAGTGAGCGTCTCATCAGTCGACCAGCTTGCCGAACAGTGGTCTACTATGATATTTTTAC
>JAVWBH010000268.1:0-1242 GCA_036649595.1 Bacteroidales bacterium | reverse complement strand
CCCATCCGAAAACGAAGATAACGCAGGATGATATTGCTGCCTTTTACTTTTACCGGAGCTCCGGCTATACAGATACCGTCGCCCGGAGCCGACTGACCGGCAATTGTTATACTGTCATGATTAATATCGAGGGGAGATTTCAGATGAATCGTACCCGACACATTAAAAAGAATCGTTTTAGGTCCTTTTTTTCTCACAGCCCAGCGAAGGGAACCAGCGCCGTCATTCTCCAGATTCGTTACATAAAAGACATTTCCTCCACGTCCGCCGGATGTATATTTCCCAAAACCTTCTGCGCCGGGAAAAGCCAATGGCTCAGATTTTTCCTGAGCAGACAGACTTATTCCTCCGGCCATGAATGCGATGAGCAGATTGATCTTTCTCATAAAATTATTTGTTTAAACGCTCAACTTCAAGTGCCGTCATAATAAACGGAGCCACCCCTTTGGGGTCGTTGTCGCGAATCACTTCGTTGATATAATAATCAAACGAACCGTCGCGGTATGGTTTTCCGCCTAATCCGGCAACGCCGCATACGCGGGTCAGACTGACATTTCCGTTTTCATCCGTTACGATAAAATGCTCAAGCATCCCGTTATAAGCTTTCAGCCCGGCCTCTCTGAACTTCGGCTCCAGATATCCCATACGCACACCTTTCAGAAATGCATATGCAAACATCGACGTACACGATGTTTCCTGATAGTTACCTTCGCGTTGTGGCATATCCAGAACCTGCGACCAGGCTCCGGTTACAGAATCCTGATATTTCAACAGGTTTTCAGAAAGCGGCTGCAATATATTCAGGATGGCATCATGTCCGGGATGGTCCTGGGGCATAAAATCAAGCACATCCACCATCGCCATCATATACCAACCTACGGCACGTCCCCATACATGAGGAGCCTGTCCTGTTACAGAATCTGCCCAAGCCATCTGACGGCTTTCATCCCATGCATGGCGATATAACCCGGTTGTCGGATCATATGTATGCTTGGCTACAGTTACGAATTGATTCGTTATATCATCAAATGCTTCCGGCAAATTAAACCGCGCTGCATACTCAGCATAAAACGGAGTTCCCATATACAATCCGTCTAACCACATCTGTGACGGATAGATTTTTTTATGCCAGAAGCCGCCTTCGCTGGTGCGGGGCTGATTAGCCAACTGGTCACGGATTACCTCAATTGCCTTACGGTATTTTTCATCTTTTGTCTTATCATATAAACGGAATAAGATTTT
>JAVWBH010000267.1:3619-4260 GCA_036649595.1 Bacteroidales bacterium | reverse complement strand
CTACTTCGATTAATTATTCCGAAATGTTATCGGAACAATCGGTGAAAGTATCGGGAGTTGTCGTTGACGAACAAGGAGTCTCTTTACCGGGCGTCAATGTGGTTGTAAAGGGTTCTTCACACGGAACGATCACAGACTTCGACGGAATGTTTAACCTGGAAGTAATGCCAGAATCAATATTGACTTTCTCTTATATCGGGTATAATACCAAAGAAATAAAAATACAGAAGGCTCAGTCGTTAAAAGTAACACTCAAAGAAAATACGAAAGACCTAGAAGAGGTTATCGTAGTAGGATATGGTACACAGCGTAAAAGCGACCTTACCGGATCTGTTGTGTCGGTTAAGGCGGATGATGTAAATGCCGTTCCAACGTCTAATATTGCAGAAATGTTGCGTGGACAAGCTGCGGGATTGCAGGTAACGACAGGTTCTTCTCGACCAGGAGGTTCTTCTTCGATTACTATTCGAGGAAATCGTTCTCTGACTGGAGGAAACAGTCCTCTTTTTGTCGTAGACGGAGTTCCTGTTAATAATATTGATGATCTGAATGCTGCGGATATCAAATCGATAGAGGTTTTAAAAGATGCATCAGCCCAGTCTATTTATGGAGCCCGAGCTGCCAATGGGGTGATTCTGGTA
>JAVWBH010000267.1:0-3609 GCA_036649595.1 Bacteroidales bacterium | reverse complement strand
CAGAAGGGAAAACGCAGGTTAACTTCAATGCGTATCTGGCGGTTCAGACACTTACCCGCAACTTCGATTTATATTCCGGTCAAGAACTGGCTCAGCTTCGAAGAGAAGCCGGCCGTGCTTCAAATAATGAGGAGTATCAGGATGATGAATCACTGTTTACCGCCGACATGTTGGACGCACTGAATAATAATCGTTTTACCAATTGGGAAGATTTGATGTTAAGCAATGCCTTGCAGCAGAAATACGATGTAAGTGTTCGTTCGGGAACGAAGACGAATAAATTCGCCGCCAGCTTTGGTTATTTTGGTCAGGACGGTATGGTGGAAACGTCCGGCTATCAACGTGGTACTTTTCGTGTAAATGTGGATCAGCAATTGTATAAGAATCTTACGGTAGGTGCGAATGTAAATTATGTATATTCCAAAAAAACGCAAGAGGATGGGACGTTTAACAGTTTTATCACGATGAATCCTTTAGCCCCATCATTTGATGACAATGGAGGTCTGTTAAGCCAGACCGGGGATAACCAGTGGAATCCGTTGTGGAATATTCGGAATTCTTGTGATGAAACGTTTTCAGAACGTTTTATGATGAATATTTTCGCTGATTGGTCTATTTACAAAGGACTTTCTTATCGTCTGAATACAAGTTTAAATAGTCGTAACAGCGAACGGGGACGCTATCAGGGGCGTCAGCATGAGAAAGGGAAACAATACTTGGGGTTAGCTTCTTTGGAAGATAATACGCAGCGTGAGTATTTGATTGAAAACATTTTTAACTACAAACTGGATATCAATGCGGCAAATCGTTTTGATGCCACTTTTGTACAGAGTGTAAACCAAATTGACTCAAAACAGAAAATCATGTCGGGGTCTGGTTTTAGCGGCGATGAATTGAAATACAATCAATTGGGTAGTGCATCAAATGTAAGTTCGAATACCCGTGAGATGAATCTGCGTACGTTACTCTCTTACATGGGGCGTGTACGTTATTATCTGATGGACCGCTATTTGTTTAGTGCCTCTATGCGTGTAGACGGATCATCGGTTTTCGGAAAAAATAATAAATATGGATATTTTCCTTCAGCTTCATTTGCGTGGCGTATGAATGAGGAGAATTTTCTGAAAGAATATGATCAGTTATCTAATCTGAAACTGCGTGTTTCGTATGGTGCGGTCGGAAACCAAGGGATTGATCCTTATCAGTCGCAAGGACTCGTTGATTCATATTACATGCAATTCGGAGAGGGGTCTCCTGTAATTGGTTACCTCCCGGGATCACAATTGTGGAATCCTGATTTGAAATGGGAAACAACTTATTCTTTAAACACCGGCGTGGATTTTGGATTCTTCCGCAATCGTCTGAGTGGGACACTGGAGTATTATAATACGCAAACCCATGACCTGCTCATGAAGAAGAAACTGAATCAGACTACAGGCTATTCATCTCAGTTGGTAAACGTGGGCCGTGTCGAAAATCAGGGATTTGAATTGACCTTGTCGGGGCAGCCGATTATTACAAAAGACTTTTTGTGGTCTTTAGACGGCTCATTCTCTCTAAACCGAAACAAGATTAAAGAACTGACCGGCGATAAAGATGAAAATGGAAATCCAGTAAATGATTTGTCGAATAACTGGTTTGTTGGCAGTTCGATGGACGTGTATTACGATTATGTTTTTGATGGTATCTGGCAACTAGGCGACGATATCCAGAATTCTCATATGCCGGATGCAAAACCGGGAGATGTGAAAGTAAAAGATCTTGACCAAAATGGCGAACTGACGGATGCAGATAGAACAATTATCAAAAAAGATCCGAAGTTCATTGCTTCTTTCGGTACTACTTTGAAGTATAAAGGATTTGATCTGGCTGCCGATTTCTATTGGGTAGAAGGGGTGACGAAAAGAAATCCGTATTTATATGAATATAATAGTGGAGCGGGCTTGAACGGAAAGCTAAATGGAATGAAAGTAGATTACTGGACACCAGAAAATCCATCGAATGTGGCACCTCGCCCAAGAGAGACTGGGATGACTTATTTCCAGGTATTGGGATATCAGGATGCCTCTTATTTCAGATTGCGTAATCTGATTGTAGGCTACACCCTTCCAAAAGCGATCACTCAAAAATTCCGAGTGGAAAATTTCAGAGTGTATGCATCATGTACAAACCTGTTTACGATCACGGACTTCAAATCTTATAGTCCTGAGCTATCGGCGGGGGGATATCCGGAACCACGCACATTTACTTTTGGTTTAAATCTTACGTTCTAAAGACTTCTTACTATGAAAATGATAAACATACAATTTAAAACAATATCGAAGACCCTTTTATTGGGCTTTGCAATTTCTTTTTCGTCGTGTAGTGATTTCCTAGAAGAAAAAGTATTTACTCAGATTACTAATGAATATCTGATATCTACACCTGAAGGAATGTCGGCTACTGTAAATGCAATGTATGCAAAAGACCGCTATATTTTCCGTTCGAATGCGGATACGGAAACTGAGCTTTGGACCAATATGATGCGCGGAACCGATATTTCGGTTGCACGTGCCGGTTCTGGTTCTAACGAATTCGGGCGTTATGCTGATTTATTACCGACTAACGGAGTCGTTAAGAATTTCTGGAATCATCATTATATGTTGATCGGATATGCCAACATCATAGCTTATGCTTTTGAAAATGTAGACCAAGAGGATCCGATTGCTGTCAAGGCGGTTGCTGAGGCAAGAGCTTTCCGCGCTCATTCCTATTTCTGGTTGTTACGCCGTTTCGATCGGATTCATCTGACAACCCGTGTTACAACTCCCGAAAATGTGAATGATCCGATAGAATATAAACCAGCCGATCCGCAAGATGTGTATCGTTTAATAAATGATGATCTTGATTTTGCGATAGCTCATTTAGATTGGAAAAGTGAGGCGGGTAGATTTAATCAGGCAGTAACCCGTCATTTGCGTGCAGAAGTAGCTCTCTGGCAAAAAGATTATCAGCAGGCGATCGACCAGACAGAAGAAATCTTTAATAGCAATGTTTATTCATTGGTTTCGTTAGACCAGCTTTTCGGTTCGGCTGATCTGAATCATTCGGAATCACTGTTACTCTCTTGTTGGAGTAAGGATCTAGGGGGCAATAACATAACAGGTAGTGGGACAAAACCGTCCGGACATCGTTTGTCTGTGCACTTTATTCCACGCTATGAGAAACTAAATGGAGTGAAACGTACGCAGGAAGATGGAGGATATGCTTGGGCCCGAACTTTCCCGAATGATTATTTGCTGGGGCTTTATAACAAAGTTGCAGATAAGCGTTTTACTACTTTTTATAAACACAATTGGGTGTATAATGATGCGGAAAAACTGCCTAGTGGAAAGGTGTTGGGGGATACAGTCACAACATCTAGTAAATCGGTTTATTTCGAACAGCTTCATCCGGGATGTATTAAATACATGGATTCTTGGACGCGGACTGTTGATGAGACTGAAAGCTTTAAGGATATTATCCTTTACCGTCTGGCACAAACTTATCTGATTGCAGCAGAGGCCAATTTGATGATGAATAATCAGGAAAAAGCAAGAGAATATTTTAATAAGACCTATATGCGTGTCG
>JAVWBH010000266.1:0-4278 GCA_036649595.1 Bacteroidales bacterium | reverse complement strand
ACTTGATTTAGTTATATTTTCTACATCACTAACTATTATTTTTACTTTTTCATTATTAAAGTAAAAATCTTCCCGTATGAGAAACAATTCACCAAATATTCACGTTGTCCGGTATGTCATTCAAAAGCATACGCACTGCAAAGTGACAAGATTCTGGTAGAACCCACCACCTTTGCCAAAGGTACAGGTGAGAAAACATATTACTGCCAACATTGCCACAACACAAAGAAGACACGCTATATCATCCCATTACTGGCGGCAGGCGCCATCGTAGGAGGCGGAGGCCGCGGATTCGGGGGTGGTTTTGGCGGTGGAAGCAGTGGCGGCGGATTCGGCGGAGGCCGGAGCGGCGGCGGCGGAGCTTCCATCGGTTGGTAATCTGCTCATAAAACAAGGACTCTTAAACATCGTATAGCGTGAATTCGCTTTGTAATGTTTAAGAGTCCTTATTTTATGATATCGTAACTTACAATTTACCGATTCTCCGGGTTACCGGTTTTCCACAGAATTCGCCTTGTGGCATCTCTATTTTAATCAATTTCTTATTGATAATAACTGTCAGCTCTTTCAAATCAGCATTCATTTCGGGATCATTAACCGTCAGCTGATATTCCTTGCCCGCCTTTTCAAGCAGAACTACAGCTGGCGACGAAGTACCAATCACCAGATTACCCGCTTTCAAGGTTTGATTATCCTGATAAAAAACAGCCTCAACCACACTTTTATCATTGAGTTGTACCGCTTGCACCAGCGTATCGTTACGAAGTACCCGGAATGGGTGTTTCTTTTCTGCCGGAATACCCTCTCCGCAATAAACCACATATCCATAAGTAGCATCAACAGGAGCTGTACCGTGATCAATCCACAACCTCAGGATATCTGCGGTTTCTGGTAATCCTGTTTTTTTCTTATTGCTTTGATTCCGTTTATCCCATTCGTTTGCTTTTTGTTCATAAATAAAATTGGCGTTAGCCGTATGCTCAGGCAATATCGTATAAGCGAAACCACCCTCTTGAGCTACCCATACCGGATTTCCGTCTTGAAGGAAAGAAACCGCACTGCCCGGTTTCGCCAGTTCAGAAACTTCTTTCCCTTTATGAATACGGACAATACCGCTTTTAGCTGTCTGATCGATTGTTGTGTGAATATCCCCTTCAACATCAGTATGCAGGTTCGTGATACCGGCACCGAGCGCTATCAGATAATCTCCCAACATGAAATAAGATTTATGTGCCTTTATACCATAAAGGAGCGGATTTTTCTGGTTTATGGCACCCCGGTCATTGACACCATCTTTTTCAGATCCGTTCATTTTTTCAAAATAGAAACCGGCAACTGCATTTTCGCCACCCCGGGTGGCTGCGCCGGCAAAGTTATGTTTGCTGCAATATCCGCGCCAGTTACTTACCGGAACCAATTGTTCCATCCCTTTGCGGGCTGTGATACCGGGAAGGGCCATCACATCCCATGTCCCGATAATACGGCGGTATTCGTCTCCTTTTTTCTGAAAGAGTATCTGGCCGTCGGCAGTACAGAAGTTATACTCATCCGCAAAGTCTATCGCACTTTCCAATCCGTCACAGCGTACGGAAGCCATATTAACGGTAAGATGGTAATCAGGATTCTTCTTAATCAAATCATCATTATTGAAGAACCAACGGGTTCCGCTATATTCTCCATCAGCGAATCCGGGCATATCGATTTGTTTATTACCGATCTCCTTTTGCAGTTGCTTCAACTCGGCAATCTCTTCTGCCGAAAATGAATCAGGCCATTCTTTGAGTAGTTTATTGATCATCGCACCATACTTTACCGCTTCGGGCTCTGGTTTATAAACGGCAGAATAACGGTCGAGGCACGGAAGTACATACCCTTTATAATAATACCAGTTTGATCCGCGGAAAAAATTCATCAATGCGGCTACATTTTGGCGGCTTAGCCGCTGCTCCCATGGAGAATCTTTCAAGGCACCCAACAAATTCAGCGCACTGGATGTGCCGTCTATCGGATACCCCCATACAAGACATTGCTTTCCGTGTCCCCAACCCGCACCGTCTGTCGTAAATCCTTCCTGCCAAAAAGAGGTATCATACGTATTTTGAGACACTGTGCTAATACACTTCTGTCCCACCTCTGCCAATACATCTACCATTGGGACAGAGCGATACATAAAGGCACACGGCAATAAAGAGCGGTAAGCCAGGGCATTGCCCCCCACCCACCATACATGATTCCGAAAGCGATCGATATGGGTGATATCATTATCTGTTTCATCATTCCGAAGAGGCTGTGTCCAGCTTTGCAAAGAGACGGCCTTTAATACATCGCACGCCTTTATAAGTTGCTGATTATCGCATTTTCCGGCCTCAACCTCATCCATCTGCGCAAGAAAACAAAAATAGGTGTTCACCGTAGCCGTTGGGATAGCAAAACACGAAGCATGGAAGCGGGGACCTTTGTTACTACGGCTCATCTCCATCATGCCATAATGAATAATAGCCTTCAAATAACGTGGCGAAAGGGCTTCCTGAGCTGTAATCTTTTGGCTGCGATATGCTTCAGCAATTTTCCAGATACGATTATGCGCCTCTGTCATAAAGATGCCCAGATCTTTTTCCGGACCCGAATAAGAAAGTTGTACCAGATTATTAGCCCGGTGTTTATTTTCCAATTCAATCATATCGGTAAATTGTCCGTTCTCATTAAGCATTGCGATACATTGCTCCCACGATAGTTTGGTATTTAAAGAATTTCCGCGATAAGCTTTCTGAGCATAATAGTGTCGGTACGCTTCTATTGACTGCTCTTTAGCCGGATCCTTCACAGCTTTTGCCTCATTGGCATACTTGTGGTAATTATTCAGGGCAAACTGCACTTCGGGAGTGTCAGAATCTTTTGCCGGTAAAATCGGAATAACCATATTCCATGATTTTGTCGCATTTTCAAATCCGCCTTTGCCATCCATCGTAGCAAAGAAAATATGAGTAGGAGTGCCGTTCTCAAAAAAAATAAAAGGACGTTCAAGTTGCCCTTGCATATGTACAGAACCGTCTTCTCTTTCAATGGTACGCGAATAAGCTTTTGGATCTTTATCCATTACCCAGTTAATCCCGTCTTGGGAATGCGCCATCACACCGCCACCTTTTTCTCCGGTAAACTTAGCTACGTGATCTTTAAAAATAGCATGATATCCGTTTTCGTCTTTCCACAAAAACGGGTCTTCGGCCTCTCCCTGCTGTTCGACATGAAAAATAGGACGATTGTTATTTATAACCTCATAAGGACCTTCGACAGATGGCGCATAAGCCATTCCCAAAGCCATATCCGAATGGGTATTTCCTTCATATGAACGGCCTTTGAATATCATCATCACCGAGCCGTCTTCCTGAATAATAGGCGACGGATTTGAGGTAAAAAAGCTATAGAACGTATTCGGCTTCGGCTCGAGGATAGGCTTGTCGAATCGTTTCCACGGTCCGTAAGGGCTATCTGCTACAGCAAGCCCGATCCGCTTATTACTTCTGCCGGCAATACACCATTTACTATCTAACGTAAGCTCATTCATGGTAGGTTCTTCAAACGGATGGGTTGACCCCATGTAGATAAGATAATATTTGCCGCCATAAGTCAGGATTCTCGGATTATGGGTAGAGCGTCCGTCCCAGTATTGAGCTCCGCGTACCGGAAGAGCTACATCTGTAAAGGTATAAGGTCCCTGTGGCACATCACTCACTCCATGGATGATATCTGAAGCAACCATCCATCCGGGATGGAAAGGAAGGCTTTTAGGAAACCGGGATACATAGATATGATATTTACCATCATGATCCTTTATCACAGAACTTCCCCACGTCCAATAATCTTTCATCTCCATACTGGGCGTCTTATATGCTTTCCCCAATCGGCTAAACAGGGGATTGTGGGAGTTGGCTTTTAATTCGAGCAGATTATCTATCTTTTGAGCGCTGGCCTGAATACCGGCGTTTAATAATAGAAATACTGTAAAAACAAGGGTGTATTTCAACCTGCTACCTGCTTGATATGTGTGTATTTTCATGTTCGGAATTATATTTTATTTTTACAAATATAGATCCTTTCTCATGGAAAAACCGATCAATATTATCCATTAAAAGTATAAAATAGTCCTTACCGACCCACACGGAAAACCGTTAGGCTTGATTCTGTCGCTTGTATAATCTTATTCTATTCATTTTTAATAGGGGTATCCCGACAGACACAAAACCTTCTTGAATATGATTTTATCCCGATATTATGTAA
>JAVWBH010000265.1:0-4280 GCA_036649595.1 Bacteroidales bacterium | reverse complement strand
ATTCGTACGTTGTCGAACAGCCTCATATAGCAAAATACCCGCTGCTACAGATACATTTAACGAGCCAATTTCCCCGAACTGAGGAATAGAAACCAATGAATCGCAAATACGAAGATTCTCATTGCTGATTCCGGTATCTTCAGAACCCATTACAATAGCACAAGGATCCAGATAATCGTGCGTCTGCGTATAAGATTGAGCCGCTTTTTCTGTTGCAGCAATAAGTTTAAAGCCGCTTTCCTGTAAAAAACGAAGAGCTTCATTTACGCTCTTCTCACGACATACCGGAATATGATGCAATGCTCCGGCTGAAGTTTTAACAGCATCAGCATTTACAGTCACACTTCCTTTTTCCGGAATGACAATTGCATCGACACCGGCACATTCACATGTACGGGCAATCGCACCAAAATTCCGGACATCCGTAATACCATCCAGCACAACGATGAAAGGCATGCGCCCCTCTTCATATAACATTGGGATGATATTTTCTAATTTTTGATAAGTAACCGCAGATACCAAAGCAATTACACCTTGATGATTTTTTCGGGTGATACGGTTCAAACGTTCCATCGGCACTCGTTGTACCGGAATATCTGTATCACGCAATGCCTGAAAAAGTTCTTTCGCAAGTTCTCCTTCCAGACCAATTTTAACCATTACTTTATCAATCTCTTTCCCCGCCTGAATTGCTTCAATGACGGCACGAATTCCGAAGATAGTTTCGTTTTTATTCATAATTATTTGTTTAGGCTTTTACCCTTTTTTATTTAGCAATACTCTTGCATTATCCATAGCCTGTTCTGTCAGAACAGCGCCACTCAACATACGAGCAATCTCTTCTACCCGTTCCTGCTCATTTAACCGAACAATATGGGTTGTGGTTGTATGCTCTGTATCTTTTTTGTAAACTTTAAAATGTACTTCCCCTTTGCCGGCAACTTGCGGTAAATGAGAAATAGTCAATACTTGCATGTATTTAGACATACTACGCATAATATCTCCCATCTTGTCTGCAATTTCACCAGATACCCCTGTATCAATTTCATCAAAAATAATAGTCGGCAATGCCGTTGCACTGGCTATTAAAGATTTAATTACCAGCATTAAGCGGGATATTTCTCCTCCGGATGCAATCTCTGCTACCGGCATTAAAACCTGGTTTTTATTTGCCGAAAACATAAAGCGGATTATATCCGCACCCGTTTCGTCATAGCTGCCCTTGTTATGGAAAACCACCTCGAAGCGAACGTTTGGCATTCCAAGCGGTTTTACACCATCCATCAAGTTCTGCGCAAAAACCGATGCTGCTTGTTTTCTTTTTTCCGAAAGCAAGTGTGCCACATCTTCTAATCGCGTAGTCTGCAACTCTATCTGTTTACGGACTTCTAAAATTCGCTCATCCGAATGATCGATACTTTCTAATTTTTCTGCAATCTGATCCCGAAACAGAATCAAGTCTGTATCTGAATTAACATGATGTTTCTGCTGCAGGCGGTATAATGTATCCAGACGCTCCTGAATCCAACTCAACCGAACCGGATCAAAGGAGACTGACTCCTGCATATATTCAACCTCTTTAGAAAGATCTTTCAAATCAATATAATCAGACTGCAAGCGATCAGCGATATCCTCTACCTTTGGATAAAGAGAACGCAGTGCATTAGCACGCTGAGAAGCATCTTTCAGGTCCTGCAATACTCCCCCATCCATGCGGTCTAATAGCTGGAAAATAGCATAAAGGGTAGATTTTATATCTTCCGCATGTGTCAGTGTTTCCAATTCCTGCTCAAGATCAGCTTGTTCTCCTTCTTTCAATTCAGCTTCCTGCAATTGATCCAATTGAAAACGAAGATAATCGGCCTCTTCTTTGCTACGAGAAGCTTTTTCTATTAAAACACGTAATTCGGTATTCAGTTGTTTATATAAACTGAATTCTTTCCGATATGCCGAAATTATTTCCCCGTTACCGGCTAATGTATCGATTACCCGTAATTGAAAAACATCTTCTCCTAAAAGCAAATTCTGATGCTGAGAATGAATATCAATCAAAGAGATGCCTAAAGCCTTTAATTGTTGCAAAGATACGGGAGTATCATTAATAAATGCCCTGGATTTACCTGTCGCGTATAATTCGCGCCGAATTATACAATGCTCGGCATCATATTCCAAATCATTTTCCAGAAAGAAAGGTTCAAGATGATAGTTTGACAAATCGAAAGTACCCTCTATTACACATTTTGTCTCTCCGTCTTTTACTGCTCTGGCATCTGCTCTCTGGCCTAAGATCAGAGATAAAGCCCCCAGAATTATCGATTTACCCGCACCTGTTTCACCAGTCAATACGGAAAACCCTTTATTCATCTCAATATTAAGAGAGTCAATCAGTGCGTAATTACGTATATTTAAAGATCTGATCATTATATTGAATAGCTGATTACTTACGTATTTATTTATTTCACAGCGGGTTGACGTATTGCATCTAATCGCTGACTATAAGACGGATAAATACTTGTAAGGAGTTTATAAACATTATCCTTTTCTGCCTGATTTGATTTTGAATAAATATTAATTAATTCATCAGCCTTTGTATCCATAAACACAGATAACAATACACTCATTGAATTAGCGTCATAAATATTCTGTAGATTATCCAGTGATTTCGTAATGACACTACGCCCTTTTTCAGGGCTTTGTACCATATTATCTAATCCTTTACGGTGATAAGCGTACCAAAGCTCCCGAAAAGGTTTCATTTTTTCTTCTAATACACCGGTCACCAAGGCGTGTCTGTTTTTATTATTATCGAAGGCCTTCCATCCTATCTCATTCGCAGTCTGACAAAGCGTCACGATATTCTCTGCTTGTCTGAAAAAGGGAGTTCCTCCTTCCGGGGCAAACGTATCAAAGTCCATCCCCAATACCATATACAAATAATATGTGATTACCGCCACTAAATTACTCTCAATTGTATGTTCGGTAAATACGATCGGTTCATTTTCCACATAAGAAAATTCCAGTTCCGAATCCCGAAAATTAAAAGTTGAAGTCGTGTAAGCAGCGTTATATACCGGACGTCTTGCCTGTACCGTCAGATCAGCAGCATAGCGATTTTGAGAAGCAATACTTTTAATTGTAAATTGAAGTGTACAATCTATCTTTTCTATATTCGAAAATTTTGCTTCACACCATTTTCTATTATTAATAAACTCAGAAAGATCGGTTTCAAGCGTTGTAAACATCTGCTTATAGGTTCCCTCAATCTGGTCTGAGTTGATTTTTACTTTACAGTTAAATTCCTGGGCCGACAAAGAAGCAGATGCGAATAAGAATATGACAGGCAGTAATTTCATAAACAATTATTTTTTTTCTTACAAATCAAGTCAAACAGCGTATTAACAATATCTTCGGCAACCTCGGTTTTCAACTTCAATGGGAAATTTTTCTTTTCTCCGCTGCGTGTCAGTATTGAAATCTTATTTGTATCCACCTGAAAACCGGCTCCTTCATCTTGCAATGAATTTAATACGATAAAGTCAAGATTTTTACGCTGCATTTTATCCAGCGCATTTGTTTCTCCATCATTGGTTTCCAAGGCAAAGCCAACTAATGTCTGATGCGGGGCAGCTATTTTCCCTAAAGAAGCAGCTATATCCGGGTTAGGAACCAGCCGGATCACAAGATCCTTTCCTGTTCTCTTTATTTTTCGAGAGGATTGTACCTCCGGGCGGAAATCTGCTACTGCGGCACAAAGAATAACAGCATCCTGTTCCGCAAAATATTGCATGGATGCTTCATACATTTCTTTAGCCGATTCGACATCAATTCTTCTAATGTTAGGATGTTCAACCTGTAAATGTACAGGTCCGGCAATCAATGTTACCTGAGCCCCTCTTGCGGCACAAGCCTCAGCCAATGCGAATCCCATTTTACCAGAAGAATAATTTCCGATAAAACGAACCGGATCTATCTTCTCAAAAGTAGGTCCGGCTGTTATCATTATTTTTAGACCAGACATATTATTCAGCAAAGAATTTTTCTAATACTTCAATAATCACATCAGGCTCTTCCATACGCCCTTTGCCTATCAGATGGCTGGCAAGTTCTCCGGATGCCGGCTCTATTATATGATTACCATATGACCGAAGAGTCTCCAGATTACGTTGATTAGCAGGATGCGCAAACATATCTAAGTCCATGGCGGGTGCAACAAAAACCGGAGCTTTTGCAGACATATATGTAGTGATCAACATATTATCAGCAATACCATTCGCCATTTT
>JAVWBH010000264.1:0-4309 GCA_036649595.1 Bacteroidales bacterium | reverse complement strand
GATTTAATGTTATTTCCTCACTCTTTACGGAAACCACCGCTCCGGTAAGGTCTCTCTTTTTTACCGTACCATACCCTATCACGACAACTTCGTCCAGCGCTTTTGTATCCGGATCCATCGTGATATTCAAAGAGGTATTATGCCCGGCGGCAATCTCCTGGGTTTTATATCCTATATATGAGATTTCAAGTATCGCTTTCGGGGAAGGGACAGAGATAGAGAAATTTCCATCTAAATCGGTAATTGTGCCGTTAGTTGTGCCTTTTACTACTACCGATACACCAATCATCGGCTGTTTTTGTTCGTCCAGGATATTGCCTTTGACAATATACCCTTGCTCAGCAGGTGTATTCGTAGTATTCACATCATTAAGGGTACTTGCCGAAATCGGAGGAATGCAAAGTACCGTGGTAAGTCCTAGCGTGACGAGGTTTCGCTTCACATTATCATTGTGAAGCTGATTAAGAAAGTGTTTCATGTTGTTATTCTTATATTAAGGTTAAAATACAGTGCTCTAATCCGGTATTTTCTTTATTTTAATTGCTTCTGAATCCATTTTAAATGTCCGTATTCTGTTTCGTCAGAAGTCCAATGTTCATTAACAGGAGTAATCAGTGCCTCTTTCGGACCTGACAACAGATTATACACAATATAACTGGTTGTTGGCGGACAAACATCATCATTGTATCCCCAGGTCAATAAAACCGGTACCCGGATGTTTCTGACAAAATTGACAACATCATAATAGGCCATTGTTTCTATCTTATCAGGAGTATCCATTCCTTTCATACGAGTAAAAAAATGAGGATAACCACCTGCCCTACCCGCCTTATAACCGGCCATATCGCTCAAAGCCGGATGGTTGGCCACACATGCCGTGATACGAGAATCAAGCCCCGTTGTTATCAAAGCCAGCGCGCCTCCCTGACTACCGCCTTGCGCTATTATATTTTTCCCGTCCCATTCAGGATGCTGAGCCAGAAAATCAATAGCCCGCACACAAGCCGTATAAACACGTTTCATGTAATAATTATCCTTGTTATCAAGATTATTACTCAGATACCCGTTTTCCCGCCCGTTAAAGGCGCTGCTGATTTCTTTAAAAGTCTGTTCATCCAGCTCCGGATTCAGGCCGTGAATCTCCATCTCAAAACGAATACATCCCTCATCGGCATAATAGCGGCGTTTTAAAGGATCCTTTATGGTTTTGATTCCCGCTCCGGGCGGACAAAAAACCACCGGATATTTCCCTGTTTTCGCGGGTTTTGTCAGATACCCGTAAACACTCTGACCCGAGTTATTAAGCAAGATCTGCACCAGATAACAACGAATCCGTTCGTCCGAATATCTTTCAACCGGTATCATCGTATATTTCAAGGCACACTTACGCAATCCGCTGAGGGCATTTTCCCAGAATAGATTAAAATCAGCAGGAAGTTGTGTATAAGGAGTAAGCTTCTCTGGCGAAAACCCCACCTTGACATGATGCTTGTATTTCTTCCCATTTACGACTGCTGTAAGACGACAATCCCTGAATCCGGGTTTCTGCATGGTGCCGACCGGGATGGTCGCCCGGCCATTTTTAAGGATGACAGTTCCTTGCTTATCCGCGTCCATCAAGTCATCAGCTAATTCATACGATACGGTAAGCCCGTCTTGAGGGATACCGTAAAGATAGAATTGTAATCCGATCTCAGCCTTTTCGCCCACCCGATACAGCCAGTCGGAATGATCCGGCACAGTTACCCACAATACATCACTCCGAAAAGGGTAATTCTGTGCTACAATTACATACAATGGAATATACAGCCATAACAAACCAAAGAGAATTTTTTTCATTATATCATATCAAAGTATTATAAAATCTCAAGATATTCATATCCCATACAGGCACATCTCCGTTATAACAGACGCTTTCTTTTAGCCAGCGTATCCTCGTTATTCTTAAGGTTTGTCCAATCCACTCTCTTCTCCGGATCTATACCGTTGATATATTTCTCGATATTGCTATACCCGTCGCCGTTGCAGTCTTTTATCGCATCAGAAGGGTCATGCGGATTTAATCCGTATTTAACCTCCCAGGCATCCGGCATACCGTCGCTGTCTGAATCCCGATACGGCTTTCCTTTGTATTCGGGTAATCCTCCAACCTGGCGCGGATCGGTAATGATACCTTGTTTATAAGAATCGGCAGGTAAACGACGCTTCACATAAGGGCTGACAAATTCAGACGCATTTTTATGATAGATCGCCTTTCCGGTTTTTACGGTTTTAACTACGCGGGCATCCACGGCATCACGTTTCGGAAAAGTAGCACCCACATTATCCAGAACAAACCGGTATGCCGCCTGCGCATCCATCACCGTTACATGAGGCATCTCAAACGGGCGATCCACTTTCAGGTCCTTCATAAATCGGCCGGCATCAGCCAAATTATATACTTGCACGCCGCCGTCCCAGTTATTCTTAGTAACCCGTTCATTCCCTTCCACGATATTACCGGATACATATGCTTTACCAAACGTATCGGGTTTATTTTTATCACGGCTCGACTCTGGTTTCACGATACGATGTGCTATAGGCTTATCTTTGGGAGTAATCGGGCCGGGTTTGAAATAGTTATTGATGATATTCAACAGGCTTTTTTCATCGCCGCCATCCACCGAACGATTCCACCAGTTAAAAGTCACATTATTTACAAAATTGAAACCTCCATCCATTCCGATAGAACTGTTTCTGCTAATATTCGAAGCAAACAGATTACGACAAAACATACTGTTATGGCCGCCGATCGTGGCTCCGAAAGCATGATTATAACTATCCAGCGCTTCTGCAAAAATTGAATTCTGAATAGTGACATTGACCGTCGGAAGTTTTTCGCCGTAACCAGTGTCCTGCCGGTTATAAACATGTCTGTAAATCGACATATTCTCATCTAATCCCCAACCAGCCGAACAATGGTCTATGATTACGTTTCCGACGCAGTTGCCGCCAATAGCATCATCCCGAAATGCAACATCCACTTCGCCGCGGCGAAAACGCATATGCCGGATAATGATATCATGAGTATCCAATAAGAACGAAGCTCCTGTCACGCACACACCATCTCCGGGCGCAGTTTGGCCGGCAATCGTAATATAAGGCGCACGGACATTGATCGGTGATTTCAACCGGATCACTCCCGAGACATTAAAAACAACAATCCTCGCTCCTCCCGTTTCACAAGCTTCACGCAACGTGCCCGGGCCATCATCCGCCAATGAGGTTACGACAAGAACCTTCCCGCCACGGCCGCCGGGCGTAAAGGCTCCTCCCCCTTCCGCACCCGGAAAGGCTGGTATATCACTTTTTATCAAATCTGTCGGTTTGGATGCATCCGGCTTATAAATACGCCCGGCAGCAACTTCTTTCTGTACTGTTTTAAAGGCTTTTTCCCATGCAGCATCCGATCTGCGGTCAAACGCGGCTTGTTGCCGTTGGATTCGTTGTTTAATAGAGTCCGGAATTAACGGATACTGGGCCATTGCCGATACTGAAAGCAAAGTCATTGCTACACCGGATAATAAATTCTTCATGGTTATATTATAAATCAGTTCATATCGCTTTTTCCTTACAGCAATCATAAACTATTGGTTAGTACAGTTTTCTAAATGATGAACGAAGGCAAAAATATTGAAAGATATCCGGGATAAGAGCACTAATATTTGCAAATACTTATACTATATTTGCCTAGATCCTGTTTTTGAACATATATAAGTAGTAATTAAATCAGACCTAATCAATAAAAAATACCATGCTTTACGAAAAAATAATCCATGATGCCGGAAGCACCTTTTCTCATAAAGTATATCCGCACTTTACAATGCCCTGGCATTTTCATCCGGAATACGAATTAATGATTATCAAATCTGGCGGAGGCAGGCGTTTCGCTGGCGATCATATTGATGATTACCATCCCGGCGATCTGGTATTGTACGGCTCTAACCTCCCCCACTTCCACATGTGTTACGGCTTATTGGCAAATGACCCCGACGCAATAAGCGCCTGCGAAGTCATACAGTTTTCGGGCGACATCTTCCCGGAAAAAGCCTCACAGATCGAAGAGTTGGGTATTGTCTGGAATCTGTTGGAAAAAAGTCAGTTCGGAATCAAATTCATCAACCCGCCGTCGGTCGACCGGATTACATCGATGATGCGACGCCTTGATAAGCAAACGGGAGTGAAACGCATTGCTACATTAATGAGGCTGCTTGAGATATTAGGAAGTAAATTTGAAAGGTATGTACAAATAGGTGAGATAGATACATCT
>JAVWBH010000263.1:0-4318 GCA_036649595.1 Bacteroidales bacterium | reverse complement strand
TGTACTGGAAAGAAACCGGAGATGTGTCAGTTTGGAAAGGGATTGCTCAAGATGCTTTGATCATGACTATCGACGATTTGCTTTGTGTAGGAGCAATCGATAATATTCTGGTATCTTCGACAATTGGACGTAATAAATTATTGATTCCCGGAGAAGTGATCTCTGCAATCATCAACGGAACGGATGAGTTACTGGCTGAACTTCGCGAAATGGGAGTAAACGCCTATGCAACCGGCGGAGAAACCGCCGACGTGGGCGATTTGGTTCGCACAATCATTGTTGACTCAACAGTAACCTGTCGGATGAAACGATCGGATGTGATCGACAATGCCAATATCCAACATGGGGATGTTATTGTAGGTATGGCCTCTTTCGGACAGGCTTCTTATGAAAAAGAATACAATGGCGGTACCGGAAGTAACGGTCTGACATCTGCACGTCATGATGTGTTTGCCAAATACCTGGCAGAAAAATATCCGGAAAGTTTCGATGCTGCGGTCCCTTCAGAACTTGTCTATTCGGGTGGTTTAAAACTAACTGATAAGATTGAAGAATTGGGCATTGACGCCGGTAAGTTAGTCTTGTCGCCAACCCGGACTTATGCACCGGTGATCAAGAAATTACTGGATACACTGCGCCCTCAGATTCATGGTATGGTACATTGCTCAGGAGGTGCTCAGACGAAAGTACTTCACTTCACCGAAAATGTAAAAATCACCAAAAACAATCTTTTCCCGGTCCCTCCTCTATTCCGTATTATACAGGAACAATCAGGTACAGATTGGAAAGAGATGTATAAGGTATTCAATATGGGACACCGCATGGAAGTGTATATCGCACCAGAACATGCCCAAGAGGTGATCGAAATTGCCAAATCATTTAACATTGAAGCCCAAATTGTCGGGTTCGTTGAAAAATCAGATAAAAATGAATTGGTTATTGAATCGGAATTCGGCCGCTTCGAATATTAACCAGCTACAAAATAACAAAAGGCATCCTGATCTGTTTCATGGATGCCTTTTTTGATTATATCGGATATCAAAGATTTTTCAATACCTGCTCAATAATAGGTACAGAAGTATCCTTCAATAAAACCCGCTTGTCATGGGCTAACAAATAGAGCGAAGGTATCGCCTGCAAATGAAATGACCGGGACGTATAAATCTGCTGATCCGCATCATATCCTTTAATCCAGCCTGCCGGTAAAATATTTAACTCAGACCTCCAGACAGCCAAATCTGCATCCGGATAGATCGCAACGATCTGAAGCTGTTCTTTTTCCTGAAAAACATTGATTATCTCACTATTTTTCAACTGATGCAATGTATTTACACACTCCCTACAGTCGGGATTATAAAAATACAAGAGTAAATAGGGCGATTCTATTTGATATAAACGCAATACTTGTTCTTTATCTGTCATAAATGATAAATCCGAGCAGAATAGCCCGGGACGATTGGCCGATACCATTTTTTGTTTTTGCCTGAATGAAAGCATCATTACAGAATCGAATTTATCTGTTTTTATAAAATGGTGTAAAAATAAAAGATAGAGTTCTTCATTTACCTGAGATGAACCGGAATAAAATAACCGATCTTCTACTTGTTTGCTCAAATACAAGAGAGATAAGCTATCTGCACTCATGGCCCTAACAAGATTTGCGATACTTTTATCCTGTGTTTCAGATGGTATTCTTTTTAATCTCTTTATATAGTTTCCAAATTCATTCTCAAAAATTTCTGCAGAGTGCCGATTAATTGAATCAGCCAACCACACTCCATCCCGATAACGATTAAGTAAATCACCCTCTCCGGCATAATCAGGGAGTAATGTTTCTGATAATACACCTTGTTTCACTCCAATACAGGAAGCATCCGTTTTTTTTTCATTACAAGCAGTCATCGAAAAAAATATACTGATCCACCCGATCCACATACCCTTATATAAATTCTCCTTTACAAGCATATACTCAAAAATAAAATCATTTTCATACTAAAATGAGCGGTTTAATATAAAAATGACAGTTTTAATTCTTCAAAAAGTAACTTTTTTCATAATAAACTTCACTTATTATTTCAAAAATAGTAATTTTATATACTTTTAAATAATTTATATACGATTATATTAAACTGATTGGTATAAATCACCCTTAAGATTGATTTTCTTAGAGGACGAATAGACTGAGGAAAGGAAAAGAAAGTCATTATCAGCTATATGCACCTATTTAAACAACTAATATTTATAGCAAAATGAAAAAACTACTGACTTTACTTTGCGTAACCACCCTATTAACAGGTTGCGATTCGGACGATTCTATTATGCTTGAGAACCTATCACTCAGCAGTAATCAAACACAGATGTACTATGATAGCGAAATGCCTGCTCTTTCTCTTAAAATTGTACCCGAAGGAGCTCCGAATCAATTAGAATGGACATCATCGAATCCGGAGGTCCTTGCTGTAGATGCAAAAGGGAAACTCACTCTTAAAAAATTCAATTATACAACAGTTACAATTACAGCTACCGATCAAGCTACGAAAAAGACAGCCTCCTGCCAGATCGTTTTAGCGATAAAAAAAGCAAATATCTCAGACTATGGCATCATCGCCATGAAAGATAAACTCGGCTTTGATGTCTTAGACCGAAATATCGGAGCCAGTGCAACGTATAAAAAAAATGGTACCGATGCAGAGAAGCAAGCTGCCATTGGCGAATACTACCAGTGGGGTAACAGCATTCCGACAGGAACCTTCTCAGAGGTAAATACATATTATGATAAAGAGGCCAATGGCGGAGATCTCGACTGGAGCAAACCGGAAAATACGCCATGCCCTGAAGGTTGGAGAATACCGAATATGGCAGAAATGAAAAAACTATCCGATGCTGCGTGGGTAGACTGGGACGGATTCATTCAGACAGATGAAGAATTCGAAGCAGCAAAAGCTATTTACAATGCTTTATTGATTGCACGAGGCGGTTATTATAAAATCGACGGAGCAAATAAATCAGATCGCGACGCAGCCAAACCCACCCTTCATTTACCGGGTTCGGGGGCTTTTTGGTCGTGTGAATTGAATAAAACAGCAGGAAGTGAAACCTCAGAGCGCGGATTTAAACAAGCATATGCAATGGAAGATAATTCATTTGTAATTATGAACAAAAAAACAGAAGTTAACCGGGCAATGCCAATCCGCTGTATTAAATAAAACTGATTTTTCTTTATAACAGAGAGGTCTCAACCATCCGCTCCCCGTTGATTGAGACCTCTGCTTCTAATATAATAGCCGAATGAGACTAATGGTTATTTTCTTCAGACTACATCCGTCCTTGCCGGTTGCTTTACTTTCTTTCTTCTGGCTGTTTTTTGTATCATCAACAAATGCTGCCGACCTCATCCTCTCCGGGATTGTTATTGAAAAAAAAACGAATCAGACATTACCGGGTGCCACTATTAATTTACCTCAATACGGACTTTGGGCCGTGACTGATCATGACGGACGATTTACTTTTAAAAAAGTACCTGCCGGCCAGACACCTATCCTTGTGCGAATGGTAGGGATGGTAACCTATGAGCAGAAGATTAATCCTGCAGATTATCAAAAAAAAGCACTCCGCATAGCCCTAGAAGAAGAGAATTTCGGATTATCGGAGGTAATTGTTACTGCTAAAAACAATAAAGTGGGTGCATCAACGGCTTCTTCGATTTCGCGTACGGCAATGGACCATTTACAGGCAACCTCCTTAACAGACGTGATGGAATTATTACCAGGACAGGCTGCCTCTAATCCCACCTTATCTTCTCCGGGAAAAGCGATTATCCGGCAAATCCAGGTTGACCCCCTAAACAGTTTAGGCACATCTCTTGTCGTAAACGGATCGCCGGTATCAAATAACGCTAACTTGCAAATAGGAAACACGGCTTCTTCGGGAGGTGTAAATACCAATTTCACATCAACAGCCGGAAGTGGCACAGATATGCGCCAGATCTCTACCGATAATATTGAATCTGTTGATATTATCCGCGGTATACCATCCGTTGAATATGGAGACCTGACCTCAGGAGTTATAATCGTTAATCCGAAAGCCGGTGAATTTCCATGGCAAGTTCGTGCTAAAATCAATCCTTCATTAACACAGGCTTCTATCGGCAAAGGGTTTAACCTGGGAAGCAATCGCGGGAACCTGAGTTTTGATGCCGACTATGCACATTCGTTGAGTGATGAACGACGCCCTTATCAGGCATACAGCAGAATCACCGCGAACATACTATACACCAGGACATTTCTCTCAAAACTAAATACAACTACGGGACTCGGAT
>JAVWBH010000262.1:0-4338 GCA_036649595.1 Bacteroidales bacterium | reverse complement strand
CGAATTTAGATTTTAAAATATCAAGCAAAATCAATTTCGGGATCGGACTATTCGGAACCCAGAGTACACGTACTTCTTATATGAGCGATACGGATGCACATACGAATCCGGGGAAATATACACGTACGGTAAACCCTTATCGGAATGTATACGACGCAAATGGCGGATTTGAATATGATCCGGATATTGACGGATTTGAAGACCGGTATGTTCCGTTCAACTTTGCGGAAGAACAGGCCAACACAAATTATCAATTAGATAATACATCTATAAAAGCATTATTCTCGTTAGACTACCGTATTATTAAAGGACTAAAAGTCACTACTCAATTCGGACTGCAGTTAGATAAGACAGCAACGGAAAAATATGCCGGATATGATTCTTATTTCCGCCGCAAATACCGCGAGACATCCCGATACTGGTCAAGCGCAGATAAAGATTATAAATATTTCTTGCCATCAAAAGGAGGAATCATCCAGAACTGGAATGATAATTTCTTCCAATACAATTGGAAGGCTCAGGCAGAATACGCACGTACTTTTGCAGAAAAGCATGATATGGACTTTATGGCGGGTGTTGAATTAAGAAGCAACAAAACCACGAATATCCATACAAAAGGATTTGGGTTTGATGATAAAATGCTCACTACCGAACAAATCATTTTCCCAACAGTCGACGCGTCAAAAGATACTCGTTATCGCCAGTATCTAAAAGGTATTTCGGAAAATGCATTTACGTCATACTACGGAACGGCTTCTTACACATATGATAATCGTTACACGGTATTTGGAAGTATTCGTTTTGACGGATCAAACTTATTCGGAGTAGATCCTAAATACAAATATTTACCGTTATGGTCTCTTTCGGGAGCATGGAATATCAATCGCGAAGGATTTTTGGATGACGTAAATTGGTTATCTAATCTAAAACTGCGTGCTTCATATGGACTACAGGGTAATATTGATAAAAATACCTCTCCGTTTATTAAAGGAGAATGGGGATCATCCTCAATCCTGCCGGGAGGTACAGAACCGAATATCAATGTTACATCGCCGCCAAACCAAAAATTACGTTGGGAGAAAACCAGTACGACCAATTTCGGTTTGGATTTCGGAGTTCTCAATAATCGCCTGACTGGTAGCATTGAAGGATATTACCGAAATAGCCAGGATTTGATCGGAATTCAGGAAATTCAACAGGAAAATGGATTTGACTATACTCAGATGAACTGGGCACAGGTAACAAACAAAGGTTTTGAGATTTCACTTTCAAGCCGGAATATCGTTACGAAGAACTTTACATGGAGTACTGATTTCAATATTTCCATGAATAAAAGTCTCGTGAAAGATATCCATGTTCGCGAAAATTCCAGAGAGCCTTCGAGAAAAGGATATCCGGTGAATGCGATGTTTGCGATTAAAACAGCGGGAGTAGATGAGAACGGAGTTCCTCAGTTCTACAACAAACAAGGAGAAGTTGTGAGCCTGCGTGACCATTTCAAATTATCACCTACTTTCGATTTTGGCGGAGACATGATTCTTATGGGATCTGATTTATCTTCTGCCGAATACCGTGATCTGTTTGAATATGTAGGAGATGGAGATCCAAAATTATCGGGAGGATTTATCAATAAATTCAGATTTAAAGATTTCGATTTGGCGATCTCTACCAGCTTCAACATCAAACAAATGGTTCGTGCTACTCCATCTTATCAGGTTGGCCAGCTAGATGCAGGTATCAACTACACTAAAGATGTATTAAATGCATGGCGTCCGGACAACACCGGATCAAATATGCCGGGATTAATCGGAAATTCGGAAGAGACCCGTTGGGAGTATTACTGGTTTAACGGAAGCGACGATCATAAATCTTATCGCTACTTTGATACATGGATGAAAGAGATCAGCTATTTGCGTATCAATTCAATCCGACTAGGTTATACTTTACCTGCGAAAATCTTAAAAGGCAAATTTATTGAAAGCTGTCGTTTCAACGCAGAGGCACGTAATCCTTTTGTTTTCGGAACAAATTACGATGGATACTTCGATCCGGAAACTTATGGAAATATCTATGCACAACCAATTGCGAAGAGCTTCTCAATTGGTGTTAACATGACTTTCTAATTAATTAAAAACAAATGAGAATGAAAAAAATATTTGCAATAATCCCGGCTTTACTGCTGGGATTATCCTCTTGCAATTACCTCGATATTGAGCCGGTTGGAGAAGTAATGCCGGAATCTATATCTGATTATCGGGCTATATTGACTTCCGGATATGTTGCAGTCCCTACTCATAAGCAACTACTAAACGTCCGGGCGGATGAATTGAATATGGTTGGATCGGACAACTATTACATGGATGTTGCACGCTGGAATGACTCAAATGCAGACCCGATGACAGTGAGCTACCCATGGATTGCTTTTTACAAAGCCATATTTTATGCCAACACAATCCTTCAAGACGGAATTCATGCAAAACCGGATGGTTCTGAATCGCTAGACCAATTGGTAGGAGAAGCCTATTTATTACGGGCTTTAATGCATTTCGAATTGGTTAATATGTTTTCTAAACATTATGACGCGGCTACTGCCGCTACCGATAAAGGGATTCCTTTGAGCTTGAAAATCGATATCGAACAGGATTATAAGCGCGAAAATATCGCTGCTGTTTATGAATCTATCGAAAGCGATATTGAAAAAGGAACTACTCTTTTAAGCATTGACTCTCAGAGCGGAACTAACAAGTATCGTTTTTCAAAAGTATCTGCCTATGCCTTCAAAGCAAGAGTTGCTTTATACAAAAAAGAATATGCCAAAGCACTTGAATCAGCCGAACAAGTTATTAAAATGGCAAAACTGAGCGATTTAAATACGACATTGGTTAGTCCGGCAAATTATCTTTCAGAAGAAAGCTTATTGGCTCTCGAATATATTTCAAACCAAACCATTGGTGGTAAAACATTTGAGGTTACAGAAAGAGTGCTGAACGCATATGATGCTGAAAATGACTTACGTCCTGCTCTCTATTTTTCGAATAAAATATTGAAAAAAGGACAAACAAATGCTGAGCGTGTTAGCTTCAGAACTGCCGAAGCCTATCTGATCGCAGCAGAAGCTGCAATCTATATGGATCAGCCAGAAAAAGCAATCGGATATTTGAAAGCATTAGCATCTCACCGCTTAAAAGCAAATGCGGCTCAGGCTAAAGGGGCAGCATTACAAGCGATGACAAAGGAGGAGCTAATTACCGAGATCGCACAAGAAAGAACCCGGGAATTAGCCGGAGAAGGACACCGCTGGTATGATTTGCGTCGTACAACACAAGAAGAGATCAGCAAAATTGTAAATAACCAAACGGTCACCCTTTCTAAAGGAGATCCGCGTTATACAATTCGTATCCCGAAAGAAGCTATTGAGGCAAATCCGAATCTACAGGATTAATCATTTTGTACATATTATTTTTCTATCTGCAAGCCGAAAGATTATCCCCCCGGATATCTTTCGGCTTGCTTTTTTTTATCTCGGATTATACGTAGTTTTGTAGCTCAACAAAATCCCGCAGAGAGGGAACAACCGGTTAACCAAATCATGTTATGATGAAAAAAGTATTGATTGCAGAAGACAACGAAAGCAATTACCTTCTTACCTCTACTATTTTAAGAGGAAAATATGAGCTGTGCCGTGCTATGAACGGACAGGAAGCTGTTGATAAAGTGATTAGCGAAAAACCGGATATCGTATTGATGGATTGGAAAATGCCATTGATGGATGGATTGGAGGCAACCCAGAAGATTCGCACATTCAATACGGAACTACCCATTATCGCCCTGACGGCATATGCTTTTGATGCTGACAGAAGAAAGGCCCTCGAAGCCGGATGCAATGAGTTTGTAACCAAACCGGTGAAGATCAAAGAACTCCTTAATACGCTGGAGAAGTATTAAGCACAAACAGAAAAACAGATCTCCTCTGTAAAGAAACAAAAACGCCCTGCCTCAACAAAGAGACAGGGCGTTTTTTCAATCTATCCAAATCTTTACAGGCCTAAAGCTGTATTGATACGTAAAATCAAATCTTTGTAGTGGTAGCGCGAAGCTATGTCTCCACCATTCTGGCGTGCTTTAAGCAGGTCTGCGATACGTAACAGTTCGCCGCGTTTTACCGAGATTGCATCCGACAACCGGTTAGACTGCGTTCCGTAGAAATTAACTGTTTTCGAAGCAGAATGATCGCCGTTGGCACAACGAGAGCAAATGTGCATCTCTTTTGCCGACTCACTGTCAAACAAGAAGTGTGAATCTTCCATCAGTTTGCGGGCGTTCTTATTGGTAGCATCT
>JAVWBH010000261.1:593-4401 GCA_036649595.1 Bacteroidales bacterium | reverse complement strand
TCCATTTGTTTATCCGCTTAATAATGCTCGGAGTTGGCAAATCGTCTAGCCATATCAACAATAACCCCGATGCCATTAGGTAAGGAAAAGCCGAAAAGAATAATAGGATACCAAATTCTTCATCATCTTCCTTATTCCACCACATACGGATTCTTAACACAATAACCGTAATCGCATTGAGAATCCAACCCGCATATATAATCCAAAGTTCGTCCATGTTTGTTCTGTTTTACTCCTTGCAAATCCTTGAAGAATCTGCAAGGAGTGGTTAAATACCGTGGTCGTTCCCATTTTGGAAATAACCACCTGTGGTCAGAGTTGGTTAATATTATATTTAACGAATAGTTTATTAAATTGTCGTGTCAGAAAATAATTAGACTTTATTATTCTAATGAAATCTGCTTCAGTGGCACTCCCTTCGATTAATACAATCGTCTTACTACCAGTGCGATTGTCATCTGGACTTGCCGGAAATCCATATACAGTGAATTCCTTGAATATTGCAATTTTAGGTTTATATTCATTGAATACTCTATTGAAATCAAGGCAATCAATCTGTTCTATAAACTTTAACTGTGTTTCGGAGAAATCTCCGTAAATGGGTATTACGCAATGTCCGATACTACCGGATGTCCCGAAATATGCTACTTTCATATCTGGTCAGAGTTTAATTAGTTTTCCTTTAATTCCACACTGCGCTAATATATCCGCACATTGATACCCATAAGCAATAAGTACGCTTGGAGCGCCTGAGTTTGCCTTTGCCCTTTCCCCCGTCACATAATGAAAATGCAGTCGCCCTTCTATGAATAATAAAGCTGAAGCCTTATTCCATACATAACGAAAGAACATTTCCGTTTCTGTCCTGGCGAATACGAGTGCGATACCGTCACCATGCTTAGCTAATTTATCCAACCACTTAGCAGCTTCTCTGCCGTAAGGAGGGTTAAGCCATACGCGACCAGCCCAGCTTTTTGATAAACCGTCCTCTTTTATTGAATAATGTTTTTTTGCTGTATTCCATGGTCTATTGACAGGAGCACATGGATCAAGGTCAAATTCTCCTATTGACCGGATTAGCTCCGGAGGCGTCAGCCATTCATCATTTTTCATCTTTGCAGATTGATGGGATCCTATTCCGTTCATGTTTTGTATATTAAAATATTCTTTGCTGTTTTTGATGTTCCCGAATTCTTTTCACAGCGTTATCGAAGTATTCTTTATCATTTTCACAAGCAGTAAGATCAAATCCCATATTACTGCTTGCAATGGCTATACTTCCGCTTCCAAGATGGGTGTCTAATATTCTATCCCCATGTTTTGCATAGTTTTGTAGTAACCATTCATAAAGCCTGACAGGCTTTTGCGTGGGATGAATTCTTTTTTCATTCTTACTTTTGTTTCCCTGCTGGATAACCGCCTTCATTATATTACTCCCGCAATACACACCTTGAATCATGCCGGCCCACATGTAATAAACAATATCCGTTCTATTATTCATACTACAGTATGCAATTTCACAACCAAATTGATCCGATTCGCCATTCAGTTTGTCCCATACGATCATCCCGCCGGTTAAACCAAAATAATTAGCTCCCCATATAATCTGATTCTTACTGACTCGAATCAATTCTTTGAAATAATCTGCGTTCGGGATGCTGTCATCCCAATCTTTATGGGTATATCCACTGTCTTTTACAGAAAGAATACTCCCATTGGCTTGTTTTACCTTATTCGGTTTCTTAGCGGGCCTGGAAGCTCCTATTCCGTATGGAGGATCAACTATCGCGAGATCGAAAGCATTATCGGGCAACGACCGGATGTATTCCATGCAGTCAGCATGATAAAGGGTTATGCTTCCTAATTTTATACCTTCCATTAGTCAGTGTTTATTTAATCAACTCAAAATCATAAACCCAAACGAAAGGATTTGAATCCCAGGTTCCTTTGCCGGAAATATAATCAATCAACACGGGAAAAGTTTTTTTTGCCGTGACAGCGTTGTACCGTGAAAATCCATTTTCATTAGGCCCGTAAAGGCCAGCGCCCTCCTTAATGCAATCCTCCTCGCTGATATCCTGCAATCGCTCTATCCTAACGTTTGTGATTCGGATTTGGTGAGGCATTAAATCGGCACAAACGAACATTTTATTGAAATAACCCGCTCCCCTGTCAGGTACATCATATGCCTCTGCGTAAACTGTTCCATGTTTGTCAACTATTGAATCGTAGCTCTGCGCCACCGCAACCACCTCGCCAACCTTATAAGCCTGTCTAAAATCATCCGCCATAAGTTTATACCCTGAATCTGTGGCCATTAAAATACCATCCTTATACCCAAGAATATATCCTTTAAGAATACAGTCCTCTATCAATTTTTGCGAAAATGGAGTAAACGCTCTTCTTGTCTGCGTCTTGCTCCCATTTAGTACCGCCTCAGTCAATCCAAAACGGTCGTTGAACATTATTTTTTTCATGCTATTAAATATTTACAATTGTGTGATTGCTGAAAGAACAGAATAAGTAAGGCTTCCAAATGCTATGCGGTACTTCATCGTTCGGGTACTTAACGGTAGACATCCATTTACCTTTTTCTACTATTTCGTAGATGATATCTTTGTACTCGAATAGATCCCCTTCTTTGAGGTTTGATATTTTCTTTCGATGTTTCATTCCGATTCCTCCATTCTCTTCTGATCTGACTTAATGTAAGACTCTCTCATATCATCTACCACCTTGCAGGCATGAGGAAATATTTCCTCAATCGTAATATCCGGGTGTGCGTCCTTCATATATTGGCGGAGGGTGCTTAATATCACCCTCGTTCGCCATTTGTTGTCGTATTTTTCGCTCATTCGGTTTTATTTTTCTCTTTTTTCATTTCATCCAGAACTTCGAATACCATTTCTCTGTAATTATCCAACCCTCGTTTGTATGCTTTCCTTTCCGATGAAATACTAATTACAGATACCCCAATGCAGATTAAAATCATACCAACTACATAACCGGCATTGCCAAATGTTACGCTAAATGGATTGAATGTTATTTTTACTTCTGCCAACCATAGCAGGAAGATGATTGATATTATTGCTGTTAGTATCTTCATTGAATTTCCTCCTCTAATTCTTTTTCAAATTTTTTCTTAACAACATCCCAGCTCTTAGGCTCGTTGTCACAAAATATATCCCTCGCCTCTTTCGTGGCGAATAAATAAACGTCATCTTCTGTAACCGAATAGTTTTCACCATTCCATATAGTAAGTATTACTCCGTATATTTTCATTTAATTTCCTCCTGTAGCTGTTTGATTAGTTCCTTAGCGATGCCAACAGACAAAGAGGCAACCCTACTGTTTTCCATGTATGTATATGTAGAGATGCAATACTGTGTATCAACTTTATAGTATCTTTTACTGGATATAATTCCTTGCATCGCTTTACCTGATAACTCGATTAGCTTTTCATCCCAGTTTATTTGAGTCTTACCGGCTTCGTAATCATCAAGAATAAGCTCAACTTCTTTTACCATATACATTCTGTTTTCAGTAGGATATCGGGGTTCTACAACTACCGCGTTTTCCGATTTCTCATATAGTATAACTTCTAATATTTCTCCTGTTGCCTTTACTCTTGCTTTCATTTCGCTTCCTCCTGATTCTTTTTAAATTGATGATAACTGTCGTCGAACATATCGCAAGCATTGTCTTCTAACTTCTTTCCGGTTAAACCACATTCGCAGAAAGAATCGCAATTACCGCACTTTTTTACTGGTTTAAACAGACAGGTATTTGCTTCCAGTTTTTCGTAAGG
>JAVWBH010000261.1:0-583 GCA_036649595.1 Bacteroidales bacterium | reverse complement strand
TACCGCACTATAAGAATGAACGTTTATAATTTCCCCGGTTTCTTTTATTCTTGCCTTCATAATGCCACCTCCTTTTTCTTCATTACCCAGGTTGTCCGATTCACCCGAACCGCCGTCATACCGCGACTGTTTTCCATTTCCTTGCACTTGTCGAGCAGTTTTTGAGCCCGCGATTTTTCCTCCGTTTCGTTCGGGAAATTTGAAATGTGATTGCTCATGCTATCCGTTTTATAAGGTTAATATTACTTTTTACAAGATTCACGATTTTGTCGTGATAAGGAGTAGGCTGATTGAACTTGCCTCGCGACTGGACCACTTGCCATTTCAATAAGTCAACCTCAATAGTTTCGATATGCTCTTCTCCTATTTTTGCTGAAAGAATAAGACAGTCCAGCCGTTCAAAGTATTTGCTTGCGAATACACAGTGGTGCATCAACTCTCCTTCAGCTTTGAATTCATCTATACTCCGCAGTGGAACGATTTCTATATCCTCGTCCTTGATTTTTAGGTCAAGGAAACGCTTTATTCGTTCTTCAAACATCTGTTGCTTTCTTGCAGCCGTCTCAGCTTCTTGCACCTTTCT
>JAVWBH010000260.1:2459-4407 GCA_036649595.1 Bacteroidales bacterium | reverse complement strand
ATTTAAATACGACCTATAGGCGTGCCGGAAATGCAGCATTTACTGGTGATATACCTCGGGAGAGGATCATCGAAGCGCAGGCCCGTGAATGGGCTTTCGAAGGACCCCGTTGGTTCTTTCTTAAACGACTCGGTTTATTGGTTGAACGAGTTCAATTGCATGGTGGTGAAAAGACAGAAATGGTTAATGATATTTCCGGTCGCAAGAATATTCAGCCATTTCATGTAAGATGGCCGATTCCACAGGTGGAAATTGATAATATGGGTAAGGGAAATTTTCCACAGAATGAAGGTTACAATTAATTAGAAAACCAGTTTATGCGCTATACCTTAATTATTTCACTTCTGTTACTGCATCTTTTGCCCGGATTTGCCCATATTCAGTTGCCCCCTGTTATTTCATCGGGAATGGTGTTGCAGCAAAAATCGAAAGTCGCTTTCTGGGGATATACGACTCCGGGTGGCGATGTGGCAATATCGGCAGAATGGTTAAATAAAGAAATTCGGGTAAAAGCTGATATACAAGGGAGATTCCAGACATTCCTTAAGACCCCCCAAGCAGGGGGGCCTTATCGGATCACTGTGTGCGAAGGTGATAATCAATTAACCTTAGAGGATGTTTTGATCGGCGAGGTCTGGTTCTCTTCCGGGCAGTCGAATATGGAGTGGACGCTGAAACGTGATATGAACGCCCGGCGGGAACTCTCAAATGCAGATTATCCTCAGATCCGCCTTTTTAATATTCCTCGAAAGATTGCTTATGACCCGCTCGATGGCAGGGAAGGAGAAGGTAGATGGGAAAAATGTGATTCAATATCCGCATCTCGCTTTTCGGCGATCTCTTATTTTTTCGCCCGAGAATTATATCATGTTTTGAAAGTTCCGGTAGGAATGATTTCTGCCAGTTGGGGCGGGACTCCCGCAGAGGCTTGGACAGAGCCGGAGCAAATGAGGACTTCGCCGAAACTGGCAGGAGTATATGATCGGTGGCAAAAATGGGAAACTGATTTTTTGACTGATTCAGCTGAATATGCTCAGAAGATGCATCTTTTCGCAGGAACAGGGAAAAAGCCGGAAGAGCCTCAAAGCGTATATATGCTTAAACGGCCTCATCGTAAACCTTCGGCTCTTTATAACGGAATGGTTTCACCGATTGTGCCTTATACGATTAAAGGGGTGGTCTGGTATCAGGGTACCTCCAACCGGACTTGGGCAGAAGAATATTTTGACCAACTACAAGCCTTATTGGGTGGTTGGCGTAACGTTTGGAATCAAAAGGATCTTCCTTTTTTGCTGTTACAAATATCTCCTTTTAATTACAGCGACGCACACAAAGGTTCTTTGATTCGTGAAAATCAATTACGAATACTCAGTCTGCGTCGTACCTGGGTTTGTCCAACCATGGATTTAGGAATGTTGGAGGATATTCATCCTCCTCATAAATACCCATTTGGGAAGCGATTCGGAAATATGGCTCTTCATAATTTATACGGCCGTAAAGAGTATCCTGTTTCCGGCCCTTTATACAAAGGATATAGTAAGCAGAAAGAGAAGATAATTATCCGATTTGACTACGCCCAAAGTCTCCATTTCAAAGGCGATAAATTGAATGACATTATGATTGCCGGGGAGGACCGGATATTTGTTCCGGCGCAAGCAGTCGTGAAAGAGAATAAATTGATTGTATGGTCGGACGAGGTGCAAAATCCAGTGTCTGTACGTTATGCTTGGGAAAATACCGTTCGGGCAAATTTATTTAATGCCTTTGATTTACCCGCGTCCTCTTTTCGGACAGACCATTGGTAAATGCAGTCGCCATCACTTGCTTAGAGTAGAGCTACGTAATAACGGCGTATAAATGGCATACTTGTGCCATAGTGTTAAAAACTAGATTTTAAATAAATGAAATAAATGTTATACGTATAAACAAGTTAGCAAAACAAGTACAA
>JAVWBH010000260.1:0-2449 GCA_036649595.1 Bacteroidales bacterium | reverse complement strand
TATGAATTTTGTATATAGGTTTCTGATTATCGTCGGAATGGTATATGGCTCTTTGGGGCAAGCATCTGCCAACAGAAGGGTTGAAACGATTAACAGTGTCTGGCGTTTTCAGAAGGCAAATGCTGGGGGGCAGCTGTTCGATCCGAATTATGATGACAAAGCGTGGACGGTTGTTTCTATTCCGCATTGCTGGAATAATATGGACGCGAATGATGAAGAGCTCGGATATTACCGCGGAGCTGGATGGTATCGGAAAAATATCCGGATAGATCGGGCAATGGCCGGAAAACAAGTCGATATATTTTTTGAAGGGGCCAATCAGGTAACCGATATCTGGGTAAACGGGCAACATGTAGGACAACATAAAGGTGGATATACCCGATTTAATTTCGATATTACGCCATTCCTAAAGTTCGGAGAGGCCAATCATTTTTGTATCCGTGTAAATAATGAGCATAATGTAGATATTCCTCCTTTATCTGCCGATTTTACATTCTTTGGCGGAATATATCGGGATGTTTATCTGCGTTATAAAGAGCCCGTGCATATTGCAACCGACAATTTCGCATCTTCAGGCGTATATATTACCACACCGCAGGTTAACGAAGAGAAAGCGCTGGTGAATATCCGTTCTCTTCTAGCCAATCATACAGAAAAATCGCAGACAGTTATTCTTTCTCATCGTTTAATCGATGAGGATGGGCAGGAAGTGGGTACTTTCTCTGCAAAAGTAAAATTGCCCAGAGGAAAGAACAGTGAACGGGCTACCGACAAAATTACGATAGACAGTCCGAATTTGTGGAGTCCGGATTCGCCCTATCTATATCGGGTTGTAACACAGGTGTATGATGCCAAAACAAAACAATTGTTAGATGAGGTGATTAATCCGCTTGGTTTCAGATGGTTTGAATTTACGGCTGATAAAGGGTTCTTCTTGAATGGGAAATCGCTGAAATTGATTGGGACGAACCGCCACCAGGATTATAAGGATTTGGGCAATGCCCTTACTGATGAGATGCACTTAAGTGATATTCGGTTATTAAAGAAGATGGGAGGAAACTTTTTGCGTATCTCTCACTATCCACAGGATCCGGTAGTATTGGAAACTTGTGACCGCCTCGGTATTTTATCGTCGGTGGAGATCCCGATTGTAAATGCTATTACCGAATCAGAAGCATTTTCTGAAAACTGTCTGTATATGGCCAGAGAAATGGTTCATCAGGATTTTAATCATCCCTCTGTAATTGTCTGGTCTTATATGAATGAGGTAATGCTCCGTCCCCCTTTTAAAGGCGATGAAGAACGGATGAAAATATACCATGCTTCTGTTGCCGAACTTGGAGGTGCTATAGAGAATGTACTCCGTACCGAAGATGGTACCAGATACACAACAATTTCATTTCATGGGAATCCGAAAGCTTATGAAGAAGCCGGCCTGATTGAAATACCTATGATTCAGGGTTGGAACCTGTATCAAGGATGGTATAGCGGCAAGTTTGACGGATTCGGGCAGTTCTTGGATAATATAAAAAAGAAATATCCTCATAAACCTCAGTTTATTACGGAATATGGGGCGGATGTGGATCCTCGCTTACATACTTTTGAGCCGGAACGATTCGATTTTACCAGTGAGTATGCTAACAAATACCATGAGTATTATCTGGATGCAATCAAAAAGCGTGATTTTGTAGCCGGAGCGACGATCTGGAATCTGAATGATTTTTACTCGGAAAGTCGTGCCGATGCCGTACCTCATGTCAATAACAAAGGGATTACCGGAGTTGATCGAGAATTAAAAGATACCTACCTCTATTATAAGATGAACTTCAATCCGCAACCGTCAGTTATGATTGGTTCTCGAAACTGGTTAATACGCGGAGGGGTAGCAGACTCGGCTTCGAATAGTTGTTTACAGCCGGTAACCATATATTCGAATCTGCCTAAAATAGAAGTATTCCACAACGGTATTTCTGTTGGTCACTATCCGGTGGTAAACCATAAAATAACTCTTCAGGTTCCGTTTGTACATGGCCGAAATACGTTGGAGGCATCTGCTCTTCATGAAGGTAATAAAATTGTCGACGTTCTGGATATTGATTTTAGACTCGTGCCTTTCAATCTAAAAAGCAAAGAAACACGGTTCGAAGAGATCAATGTTATGTTGGGTACGAAACGATATTTTGAAAATCGCATGCATTCACAGATCTGGATTCCCGAGCAAGCGTATCGTCCGGGTAGTTGGGGATATATTGGGGGCAAGCCATATCATAAAACAACAAAATACGGATCTCAGCCAACATCCGAGATTGACATTATCGGGACTGAAAATGATCCGATCTTTCAAACCCAGCGAATCGATATTGAAGCTTTTAAAATGGATGTCCCGGATGGACAATATGCCGTTTACCTGTACTGGGCTGAACTCGAGGCGGATAAGGAAAGAGAAACG
>JAVWBH010000259.1:0-4408 GCA_036649595.1 Bacteroidales bacterium | reverse complement strand
AATTTGTTGCAACAGATCTTTTGTTTCTTTGATATAGGCATCAACAGTCAGATTCAGCCGTTGGTTAAAAAGCCCCAAATCAATCCCTGCATTATATTGCTCTGAGGTTTCCCATCTCAAATCCGGATTTGCTATACGTGCCGGCACGATACCCGGCTCAAGACTGCCATCGGGTTTGGCATTTCCGACAAAAAGATAACTATCCATCGTCTGATAAGGCGAAACGGCCTGATTCCCTACCTGACCCCAGCCCAGACGTAACTTCAGATTAGAGATTTGTTTTACATCTCTCATCCAGGATTCTTGATTGATACGCCACGCCCCCGCGAAGGAAGGAAAATAACTGAATCGATTACTTTTATCAAATTTGCTTGAGCCGTCGGCCCGAAACGTAGCAGTTACGACATAACGGTCGCCATAATTATACACAGCTCTGGCAAGAACAGAGAATAACTGTTCTCCGGTTTTATTATACTGATAAGGATATTGTTTCGCAGCCTGAGAAATACCGCTCGTCCGCAAATCTTCTGTAAAGAAGTCTTCTCCGGTCATGGATGATTGTAAAACGTTCTTTTTATCGTATGTTATTCCGGCAGTACCGTTGAAAGTATGTTTGGAGTTAAACCGGTGATTGAAAAGCATCAGTGCTTCAGTATTATAAGAGCGTGTATTCAGGTTGGCAACCCCGGCTTTCCCATTTGTCTGAGCTCCGATAGAAGTCAGTTTGCCGAACCACATATTACGGGCTTTCGTTTTTTGAATCAATCCGCCTTTAATCCGGAAACTCAGCCATTTATTAGCCTTGATATCGATTGCAAGATTTGTGTTAAACAAGTTTTCTTCACTATCATCATCATAGTCTGTAAACCAGACTTCCGGCGAGGTTACATTTTCGTCATATTCAGAATAATCATCATTCATTCCTTTAAGGGGCTTAAACGAGATCATATGTCGAACGATGCTTGTGCGGGTATTTGCCAGTTTATCTGTTCCTGACGTCATAGACGTGTTTATATTGCTGAATGACGTGTTGCTCTTTAATTTGATGTACTCATTTATCTCTTGGTCGAGATTCAACCGGATATCAAATTTAGTTACTCCGGTTTTACGGATTACCCCTTCCATATCAGAATATCCCGTTGCCAGGTAATAGGCCGTCTTATTGCTTTTTCCGCTCATGCTGGCCCGGTAGTTCTGCGACAGCGCCAATTGAGTTGATTCCTTTTGCCAGTTTACCGGTGTATAACCATCTATTGTTGCCGGTACACCATCTTTCAGAAATACAGGGGCATTCCGGAACTCAAGATATTCATAAGCGTTGAGCATATCTATTTCACGCGCCATTTTCGACAACGTAACGTTCCCGCTAACAGAAACAGACGGCTTACCCGTTTTACCTTGTTTCGTCGTAATGAGAATCACTCCATTGGCTCCCTGTGATCCGTAAATAGCGGTGGCTGATGCATCTTTCAGAATTTCGATACTTTCAATATCCTGTGGGCTGATAGCCGCCAGCGGATTTTGCTCGTCGATACGTGAATTTCCTCCGCCCGTACCTTGATTCATTGGGTTGGATGTTTCGCCTAAACTCGAAATAATATTTCCGTCAATAACATAAAGCGGCGAATTGTTTCCGCGTAAAGAGCTTGTTCCGCGAATACGGACACTTACCGAACCGCCCGGAGCCGAACTTCCTGTCGATATCATTACTCCCGCAGCTTTCCCTTGCAGCATTTTATCAAAAGAAGTAGCGCGGGCAGCTTCCTCGTCAGATGCTTTAACGGAGGTTACTGATCCCGTCAGGTCACTTTTTCGTACAGCTCCGTATCCTACTACTACAACTTCGTCAAGCTCGCTCACATTCGGTTCTAACTCGGTTGTAATGATGGTGCGCCCTTTCAACGGAATATATTTTGTTTTATATCCGATATAAGAAACAACCAGGGAACTTTCTTTGATATCTTCAATTTCCAGTGTAAACTTTCCATCAAAGTCGGTTGCTGTTCCTAATCCTTTCACCCCTTTTACCTGTACACTTGCACCGATAATGGGTTCTTTGCGTTCGTCATAAATAGTCCCGCTTACTTTTATAGCATGCGCATAGACACTAATAAGCCATAAAAACAATATTAGCTTGTTTTTCATATTTGTATTGAATTAGATAAAGTATTCAGTGTTTGTTTTTTTCCGGTCTGTTTTCTGTATCGATATTATTAATTAGTATTTGCTTGATGCGATGATAAGCCCTTCTCGGTGTTCCGTCGTTTCGCCACAGATTGCCTTGCCAGGCCGGATTAGCGGTATCTTCATCACGCACATTCCAAAAGCTCAAGCCGACAGTGCCCGTATGGCGGTTTTTTAGTAAAGTCTGAAGAACGGCTCCGAACGTATCAGCCTGTGCATTTTCGTCGGCAGTCGCAGGATCTTTCATCCATACATTCATTTCGGTAATATGAAACTCCAACTGGTTGGCATGACACCATTTGATCATTGCGTCCAGGCGAGCAAGATTACCCGGTTTCTTTTCCCATCCCATTTCTATGTGTGCCTGCCATCCTAAACCATCTACCCTGCGTCCTTTGTCATTCCGTAAATACGCGACTAGTTTTTTCATTTTTTCCCAGACTACTTCTTCAAACTGTCCATGTTGATTGATAATCTGACGAATATTCGGGGCATACGCATTAGATAGTTCGAAAGCCCGGTCGATATAACGCGGTACTTTGATTTCACTGTTTTCATCATATCCCAAAATGGTCCATGGGTTCTCCCATTTATCGGTTCCCAGACGGGGACCGAACCAATCTCCGGGTTTTCTGTCATCAAAGCCGGTTCCCCCTTTTACCGTTTCCGGACAAATGGTTTCATTTACCACATCCATCCACATGACCTGTTTTTCATTTCCGTATCGTAAGCATAATGCAGTCATAAATTCATCCAGCATACGGCTTAGTTCTTCGGGAGTGCGTTGGTCATTGCGCGCCCATGGTGAGCATTGAGGACTAATCGGCCCATGTAAACGGAGCAATTGCCCTTTTTCTGTGGCATGTCGTAAATAAGCATCCGGATACTCCCAACGCCAACTTGTAAAGTCACGATGAATATAACTTTGCTTGTAATCGTTGGCCGGCACGATGTATGAAAACTCCCGGTCGGCAATTTCAGTTGATAACTGCCCGATAAGCTTGGCATGATTGGCTATTCCCAGATAAAAGTTTTTTTTATAATAACGATCTACGATTTCTCGCAATGGGATTTTTTCTGATTCTTCCTCATCTATGATTTCTCCAACAGGAAACGGGATCTCTTCGACGGCTTTGCATGCATTGAAAGGCAGCGAGAGCGCAAACAAAATCAATAAGGAATATTTTCTTACAGTCATGGGCTTCATCATAAATTTTTGTCAGATAGAATTTGTGTGTTTTCAATTGCAAAAGTAGACAGAGGGTTGCCAGACGGGTACCGAATTTTGTTTTTTGAGGTTTGAGAAATGTTTTTTTAGGATGTGAAACAGACCTGTATGGCGAATTTATTTTTTCTTTGTTACGCCTTGTAGAAATTAATAAAAGGAATAAGGTTCATATTTATAGCAGGTTGTAAAATAGGTTTTAAACAAAAACGAAACCTCTAAAAACGAAAATAAAACCTTTGTTTGGAATGAGATTTATTCTTTTGTAAAATCAAATGACAGATAAACTTATTAGCGTACGAAATTATAAAAACTCCTTCATGAAATTATTAAACGGTCTTATGCTGACTTCCGCACTGGCATCGCCGCTTGTGGCAATAGCGCAGCCTGTAGCTAAAAAACCAAATATTATTCTGATCATGACCGATCAGCAATCATACAATGCAATCAGTGCTCATGCCGACTTGTATGGGGGCGGATATTTTTCAACTCCTAATATTGACCGTATTGCGAAAGCGGGAGTCTCTTTTACCCGTACCTATTGTACGAATCCGGTTTCCGTACCCTCTCGCTTCTCTTTGTTTACCGGTCGTTACGGCGGCCAATACGGTATTCGCAATAATCAATCGGCTGCTGCCGAAGAATCAGAAGTGCGTACGGCTCTGAATGAACATGGCATGGGGAATGTATTTACGCGTGGCGGATATGATACCTATTACGGAGGAAAAGTACATTTGCCATTTGCTGCAAAAGAGGGCGGTTCTAAATTTGCTGCCCCGATAGCGTATGGCTTTGAAAACTATTATACCCAAGATGAACGTGATGAACTTGGCCGGAAAACAGCTCATATTATTGATGAAAAAGGTAAGCAGAAAACAGAAAAGCCATTTTTATTAGTAGCGTCTTTTCTGAATCCGCATGATATTTGCCTTGAGTCTTCAACAAACCTCTCGAGCGTAGTACCTGATAAAGGAGGGAAAAAACAACCTATTACAGAGT
>JAVWBH010000258.1:0-4410 GCA_036649595.1 Bacteroidales bacterium | reverse complement strand
CCCCCCCCTGTTTTTTTATTCCTTTCAAGAAACCCCACCTCCGGCTGAATAAGTTACCGACAATTGAATGCTAAGACTCGTTACCCGAATGTTTCGTTGCAGGACAGGGAGCGAAGCGACCGCCTAAAAATCAAATTGCATTTTGTTTTCGGAAAAACTATTCTTTTGAGGAATTAAAATGGCGTGTATTTTTAAAGCGTCAGCCTTAAAAAATAATTAATTAAAAAAATGGTCAGAAGATCTTTTTTTTTATTCTGATTATATCTAAATATATAATAATGTGGTGAAAATAGCATTTAAGGTAATAAATAGGCGTATTTAAGGTAATGAAGTGGCGTTTGCCTATTGATTTAAAAACGGCTAATATGCTGATTATCAGATTTTATGATTTTTGTTTAAGGTAATGAAATGGCGTCGTAAATATTTATTCACATTTGTATAATTCATTGATTGTCAGCTAGAAAAATTATTTTATAAGGTAATGAAGTGGCGTGTTAATATATGTAAAACATCTATTTTGGGTAAAAAACAGTCGTTTTTTGGCTTTTTATCCGCGCTTTATTTTTCAGCGTGTTATTTACATTTGCGTAATGTGTTGATATATAAAATAATAACCGATTATTTAAGGTAATGAAACGGCGCGTGCATTTTTATTAATAAACGCGCATATATTTTATTATCAGTATATTGGATGATTATTTAAGGTAATAAAGTGGCGCGCCATTTCATTACCTTAAATAACGAATAATCGGCATGCTTTAATGAGGTAAATAATTATTGATATATGGATTAATAATTACCTTAAATAGATATATTGTTCTCATTTTTATTTTATATTTGTTGTGTAATTCAATTGTCTGTCTAATATCTTTTGTGCTATGCCTGTAAAATTATCCAAACATGCCGGTAAAATCAAACTGCGCATCTCCTTCCAGGATTCCTTCGAACAATCGAATATGATGTCTACCTGTCGGAAAAACCTTCCGGAAAATGCGTGGACGCTTCACAAATACATTTTGCGTAAGATTTGCTTCATGCCATCGCGCGACGAGCTGATGCATGACTGTATCAACAACAAGAAGGAATTTTCAATCACGATTCCGTCGCACGAGATTAAAGATCAGTTTGGTCATATCGATAGGTATTATCGGATTATAAAATCATCGCTCGGCGTATTGAATACGGCTCTGGTGCAATGGGAGCGTCCTGTTAACCCGGCTGAACCAAAAGGAAAAGAGGGCTCGAATGTGAAATTGGAGACAACAACGCTGGTATCGTCGTCGGAATATTCGGATAGGGACGGATTGAACATTACGATCTCGAATAAGATGCTGGCGCTTTATACTATCGGAGACAATTTCACAATCATGGATATGGCAATCTGCTCGACGTTGGGTAGCCGAGGCGCTCAGTTTCTATACGAAAAGCTGTGCCAGTATCGGAATTGCATATCATTTTCTTATACGCCGGATGATTTCAAAGAGGATTACGGCAGCAAATCGTATAGCAATCATAAGATGAAATCACTCGTCATTATTCCTGCCATTGCGGAATTGAAATCCGTGAGTGAAGAATACCTGGATTTCGAGGAAGTAAAAGGCGGAAAAGGAGATGCGATCAAGGAATGGAAATTCATTCTGAAATACAAGGATATCGTCAAGCAGCAGCGGATGACTGATACGCTGGTAAATGAGATACTGGATATCTGTTCTCCGTATATTGATCTGATTCAGCGTTCGAATCTACGCAGGCAGACCGGGCCGGAAGAGTGGCGAATCCAGGATATCTATAACAAGGTAATACTGTTTAAATCTCAGGTGGATAAGGGCGGCGTGAAGAATCCTACAGCATATCTGTACACGTGCCTGAAGGATATCGGAGTTGACATTCATTTGTCGGAAGGTAAAGAAAAGGCCAAACGAAAGAAAGCGCTGAAAACGGAACATATCGAACCTGGAACATACCTGCCGGTTAAAAAGAAACGCGGGCGTCCGCGCAAAAATCCGCTTCCTGTTGAAGACAACCAGTCGACTTTGTCTTTTGAAGCGACCCCGGATTCTGACGCAATGGTCGATATGACGCAATGGAATGTATTTCAGGATAAGATGTTGTCTCTTTTGGATGCTGAAATATATAATATCTGGATCAATCCGATTGAACCGATAAGTTATATAAACAATACGCTCACCGTACAGGTGCCGAGCCGGTTTGTGTATGAAACGATCGAGTCGCAATATATCAACGAAATCGGCATCGCTATTCGTGAAGCATTCGGCCCGGAAACACAGTTGAACTACGTGCTTAAAAATTAGGCCGTATACGTAATAATTTAAATAAACAACACAACCGTAATAATGCGATGAACATTATTACGGTTGTGTTGTTTATTATTATACATAATAGTAATAAATTATTTAGAGTAATAATAAATACATATTATTACTTTGAATAAATTGAATAATATCTTGGTTTGTATAATGCAAATCAGTAAATTAGCAGAGTCTTCTAATTAAAAGCTAAAGTATATGCGTATCATTTGCATCTCCAACCACAAGGGCGGAGTGGGTAAAACCACCGCATCCCGGAACATAGCCGGGGCTCTTGCCCGTAAATTTGCCAATAAAAAAGTTTTATTAATTGATGCCGATCCACAGGAAAACCTGTCGATGGCATTAAAAACAAGCCCTGAAGCGGAAGCTGAAATGGCGGTAAACAACGTGTACCAGTCAATCACCGGCCGCCACGAAATTCATCCGATGCCGTTATCGGACAATATTGATTTGATTCCGGCCAGCCTGGATATGACGGCCGGCGAATTCGAATTGGCTGGCGTTCCGGGGCGTGAGTATTTTTTTAAAGATATGCTCGCTCCGTTTCAGGATGAATACGCCTATTGCGTAATTGATACGCCTCCTTCCCTGGGGTTGTTTACACAAAATGCTCTCGCTATCGCGCATCACATTATTGTTCCGGTAGGAGCTGATCTGTATTCTCTAAAAGGTCTTAATACCCTGATGAACGCGGTGGCTCGCATGAAAAAGTATATCAACAAAGATTTATCGATAGGAGGTATCTTTTTTAATCGTGTTTCTCCGACAACCCAAATGTTCCAGGTAAGTTTGGAATGGATGAAGGAATATTATCCGGAATATTTGATGGATACATTTATTCGTGCAAACACGGATCTTACAAAAGCGACTACCGAAGGATCGGACATTTTCGAATACAACGAAAAATGCAATGGGGCTATAGACTACGAAGCCCTTGTGAATGAATATTTAGAAAAAAACAAATAAAGATATGGCAGGGAAAAAACCTAAAATTACACTGGGGTCTAATGACAGTCCGAGCAAACTTGCAAGCAAGTTGAACACGAGGGGATTTGATGGAATGTTTCCTCCGGTAGATGCACACGACCAAGAACCGGAAGTGTCAAAAGAACAAAAGGAGGAAGCAAAAAAAGTGCGCACTTCCTTATATATAAGCAAGGATCACCGAGAGCAATTAAACTTGGCGGCAGACAACGAGGGTGTAAGCATATCGGCTGTTGTTATGGCGGCGCTTGATTCGTTTTTCGCAGATCATCCGGAAATGATCAAAGAGAAGAGAAAGAAAGCAGTAAACTGGGATAAATTCAAATAAACATGAAAAAAATACAGTTCATAGTTATTACATCTGGAGATTCGGATGTAATAACAGATTTTACCTATTATTTGACGCAAGCCATGAATCCGGACTCTTTTTTGTCATTTATCGGATATAATGCTGATGAGACCACTGAAATACTTAGCAAATTGAATACCGATGATGTAAAGTACATCTTTTTAGGTACAACGGATCTTTCCGTTTTGGATGTCGTTAAATCATTCAATTACGAAGTAAACCATTTGATTGTTGGTGCTTAAATGTCAATAATCAAATATACTCCACCCGATATGGGTATTTAAAAAGTCAATTGCCTTAATTTAAAAACGAACTATATGAAAACTAAATTAATTCTTACCTCATTGCTTCTTATTTGTTTATCCGTCAGTATGGTAGCTCAGAACAAGAATAAACCAGGCGTTCGAATGGCCAGATATAGCGAAGTGGATGATTTGTATTTTAAATCATCTCAGGACGAATTACTTAACAAAAACAAAACGGCAGGATTCTATTTGCAACGAGGGGCAATTTATAAAGGATCGGCTATCGGTTCTGGGGTTGTTGGCGGAATACTTGGAGGAATACTTATGTCGTCCGATAAGAAAGATACTCGAAACATTGGTTATGCTGCTACCGGTGTGTTTGGTGCCGCTGCCATCGGTTTATATATCGCATCGATCATTTGCGAAAATAACGCCGGCAAAATTCTGGATATAGAAATGGGTCATATACGTGCAAAAATAGGATTGGCTGATTCAGGAACCG
>JAVWBH010000257.1:0-4445 GCA_036649595.1 Bacteroidales bacterium | reverse complement strand
TGATAAAATGAATGAAAAAGGGGTGAAGACGAATCTTATGAAATCCTCTTTTCGCGTAAAAGAGTTATTCCCTGCGTCGGCATTATCCGTATCAGGTTCGATGGGTATGATCTCAGCTCCGGCCATTTTACCGGGCACCCCTTTCATTTGTATGCAAAGAAACGAAAAATATTTATTATAATTTTAAAATGCATACGATCATTCGTTTTTAAAACATTTTTTACCTCTGCAAAGGGGAGAGAGCCCTTTGGGCAGAGGTAAAAAGTATTTTATTTTTTGAATTCATGTAGGTATGACCGTGAAAATTGATCTTCTGAATACATCATTTGGTAACATCATGAATAGGAGTGCCTTGCAGAAAAGCGTGTAGATTTTCGCCTGCAATTTTCATTAGGCGTTGGCGAGCTTCGAAAGTGGCCCAGGCTATATGTGGCGTGATGTAACAGTTTTTTGCTTGTAAAAGAGGATTATCTGCCATCGGCGGTTCGGTGGATAAAACGTCTACACCAGCCGCATAAATTTTCCCGCTGTTAAGCGCATCTGCCAGGTCTTGTTCATTAATAAGCGGCCCGCGCCCGGTGTTGATGAGGATGGCAGAAGGCTTCATCAACGCTAACGTTTCGGCATTAATCATTCCTGTTGTTTCGGGTGTTAGCGGACAATGTAAACTGATGATGTCGCTGTTCTTAAAAAGTGCAGTTTTGCTGACCGATTTGATTTCAGGGGATAAAGCGGCCTGATCTTTAGAGGTTAAAGCAATGACATGCATACCGAAAGCGAGAGCAATGTGTGCTGTTGCCATCCCAGTGTTGCCTAATCCGACTAATCCTATGGTTTTTCCGGCGAGTTCTTGTTGGGGGGTATCCCAAAAACAAAAATCTTTATTCTGACTCCATCGCCCTTTTTTAACTTCACGGGAATGCAGGTCAACTTGGTTCACAATATTTAGTAAATGGGCGAATACCATCTGCGCAACAGAAGCGGTACTATATGCCGGAATATTTGTAACGACAATATTTAATTTGCGGGCAGTTTCAATGTCGACTACATTATATCCGGTAGCAAGAACTCCGATATATTTTAATCGTGGTAATTGGTTCAGCAATTCTCCGGACAAGATCGTTTTGTTTGTAATCAATATCTCCGCGTCCTTTGCCCGAGATAATACCTCATCCGGCGCTGTCCGGTCATAGATATGAGTTTCGCCTAATTTTTCGATTTCTCCCCAGGATAGATCGCCCGGATTAAGGCCGAATCCGTCTAAAACCACAATTTTCATAGATGTCTTTTTTAGTGTATAGCTATAGAATATATAATTTGTTCATTTTTTTACAATGCGAAGATAAACAAGGTTCTTTTGTGATAAAAGCTTTCCTTATATTAAGTTTTGTTTTCAATCTGTACATCCGGCCGCTCAGAATTTTGTTTAACACATTTGATTATTTATCTTGGCAACATGTAAAAAAATATGAGGTAAATGGCAAGAAACAGAATCGAAGAAGGAAAAGAAACAATCGAAATGATGGTACGTATCTTCTGTAAGTGGAATATGGAAGGGGATGGCATCTGTTCGGGTTGTCAGGACTTATTAGAATATGCCCGCGAACGATTGGACCGTTGTCCTTTTGGCGAGCATAAGCCCAGCTGTCGTAAATGCCGGATTCATTGTTATAAACCCTCTATGCGGAAACGTATGCAAGAAGTAATGCGTTTTGCCGGTCCCAGAATGTTATTGTATCATCCTGTTGTTGCGATCAAACACATTATACAGGAATGTAAAACACCTCCGGTACTGTAACTCATATTTATAAACCTACCCTTTCCGATTATTTTTCATTTGTATATTATCCGGTTTTTAATACCAAAGTCAAATGCGCCATTTATATACCGTTTATTAGGTATCCCGGCTCAGATGTGAAAATCGGGAGAAGATTATAAAAAAATGATTGCTATTTCTCATTTTTTTCTTCAAAACTATTTGGATATTGAAAAAAACTATATATTTGCGTTATCAAAACAAGAAAGAAATTATGATTCAGTCAATGGTAAATAAATTTTGGTGGTGGCACTTACAACTTTTAAAGTCGTGAGCGTAGTCGTCATATATTTACCATAATACTCGAATATTAGGATAAAAAAAGCGGGCTGTCGTACTCACGACAGCCCGCTTTCTTTTTTTTACGATCTAACTAAAAAAACAATATATATTATGAATTATTCAGTTGACGAAAAAGGATTTTACGGAGAATTCGGAGGTGCTTTTATTCCGGAAATATTACGTGAGAATGTAGAAAACCTACGTAAGGTTTACTTGACAGAAATGATGGACGAGTCTTTTCAGGAAGAGTATAACAATTTGTTACGGGATTATGTAGGACGCCCTTCTCCCTTGTATTTTGCCCGTCGTTTATCAGAAAAATACAATACAAAGGTTTATCTGAAACGGGAAGACCTGAATCATACAGGTGCGCATAAGATCAATAATACGATCGGTCAGATTTTATTGGCTAAGCGAATGGGAAAAAGACGTATCATTGCTGAAACCGGCGCCGGGCAACATGGGGTAGCTACCGCAACGGTATGTGCCTTGATGGATATGCAATGTATTGTTTACATGGGTGCGGTAGATGTTGAACGTCAGCATCTTAATGTTGAAAAGATGCGTATGTTGGGCGCTGAGGTGGTTCCGGTGACAAGTGGTGGCAGCACTTTGCAGGATGCCGTAGACGAGGCATTGAAAGAATGGTGTCAGCACCCGGAGGATACTTATTATCTGATCGGATCGGCGGTAGGCCCTCATCCTTATCCGGACATGGTAACTCGTTTCCAATCAGTTATCAGTGAAGAGATCAAGAAGCAGTTGCTTGAAAAAGAGGGACGCGACTATCCTGATTATCTGGTAGCATGTGTTGGCGGAGGCAGTAATGCCAGCGGTACTTTTTACCATTACCTTGATTGTAAAGAAACAAAACTGATTTCGGCAGAAGCCGGAGGAAAAGGAATTGCTTCGGGGTTGACTGCCGCAACAATGAAATGCGGAATTCCGGCGGTATTACATGGTTCGCGCACGTTGGTGATGCAGGATGAAAATGGCGAAGTGATGGAACCTTATTCTATTTCGGCCGGCCTTGATTATCCAGGAGTAGGTCCGCTTCATGCTTACCTGGCTCAGACAGGACGGACGGAAGTTGTGGTTGTGGATGATGAAGAAGCTTTGTCTGCCGCATTCCAATTAACCCGAATGGAAGGGATTATTCCGGCGCTTGAATCATCTCATGCATTGGCTGTATTAGACAAGAAACAATTTAAACCGGACGATGTTGTTGTTATAACACTTTCGGGTCGTGGTGACAAGGATATGTTCACTTATATCAAATAAAATACTTTCTTCTGGAGACTGTAAAACAAACTGTGTTGGTAAAATTATTTTTATTTACTTGACATAGCTTGTTTTACAGTCTCTAATTTTGAGAATAACATCACCAAATTTGACGAAGAACTTTTAAAATTTGCTTATTACAATTAAAATCAGATGAAAAGGCATCCCGGAAATAATTTCCGGAGATGTTTTTTTATGCACCGTACGGAATCCTTCCATACACCGTACGGAGTTCTCTCGCGTACCGTACGGTGTGCGGAAGGATTGCGTACGGTGTATAGAAGGATTGCGTACGGTGTATGGAAGGATTCCGTACGGTGTATAGAAGAATTCCGTACGGTGGGCGCAATCTTGCTGCCCAATAGAAGTATAATGGTACCCGAAATTTGGACAGTCGCTTAAGGTGGATATAAACGTATTATATTTACAAAAAATGAGAAAACATTAGGATGGCATTTTTTAAGAGAATGCGGTCAAACGTATGGTCGGGGTAATTTCCAGTTTTTTTCCAAATTTGACGAAGAACCGGTATGCTCGGCGTAGTTAAATTATAAGGCGTGAAATTAGATTAAGTAAGAACGCTACTTATTATAGTGTATTTCCCCGCTGTTTTCCATCCGAAAGGAAAAATCGACGAAAAACTAAATTCTATTTCTAGGTGGCTATTTATATCTCTGGGCCTTTGGCGGGATAAATACCTTATTGGTTCCTATTTCAAGAGGTTATATAAAAATAGAAAGCCAGAATAATCACATCGACTATCCTGGCTTTTCTGTTTTTATTATTGGATTATCATAATCGGTGTTATAGAATGATCTGATTAATTGAGTAAGGTTCATTTTCCATAAATAAAGAATGGCATATTATTCAAAGGATATATTTTTCCTTAAAATAAACAATAAAGAAACAAAGTGTTATTAAAAAATACAGATAATATTTTTTATTAGCAGCTTCTCCGTCTTGTAAAAATGAATTCATACCTCCTTTAATGAAATTTTATAGAATCGCATTGAACAAGTATCCCGAAAAGATGATGAAAGCGGCAACAGTTCCGAAGAAAATAGCG
>JAVWBH010000256.1:0-4448 GCA_036649595.1 Bacteroidales bacterium | reverse complement strand
TAATCCCGGATAGCAAAAAATTACTTCCGCATGGCTGTGGGCAGCCGGATCATTATAGAATGCAGCTTCTACATCTGTTGCCAAAATAGCCCGGAGTTCGGGCAGGTAAGCAATAAAATCGGATGCTTTCTCAAGTGCCTTTTCGCGCAGCGCTTCGAAGTCATGCTCTTTTTCCTCCGCAAATTCACAGTCAAAGCATAAGCCGGCAAGGATCTGTTCGAATAATAATTCAAACAACCGTTCGGTATTTACCCCCAGATGATAGCGGATTGTATTTGTATTGATTATTGATTTTCCGTAGAATCCCGGAAAAAGAATGGATCGGGCTATGGCTATAATTTCTTTTAGAACTTCTCCTGACGGAAAGGGCTCTCCGTCTCTGTGCTGATGGCAAAGTCCTTGATAGGAGTCTCTTTCCGAGAGTTGGTCCACCGTCCTGGTTATGACGTGGGTGTAATTATGCAGCCCCATATTCTTCAATATTTTCTTTCGGTCACAAAGGTACGAAAGAAGTTTCATATTTAGCGACCCTAATCTTCTAAAAGCACCTTAATCACTCACTTACTCTTCGAAAGATGGGTTTAAAATAGTTAAATAAAATATATTTCGTGCAACGTAAACTATTTTTGTAGCATCTCTTAAGAAAGAGCCTTCTAAAGAGAATACGTGAAGACAGAATGACCGAAACAGAGCTTATTAAGAAGTGCCGACAGAAAAACCCCGGAGCGCAGCGAGCGCTTTATAATCTGTATGCGCGAAAAATGATGGGAGTATGCATGCGCTATACAGCGGATGTGGAAACTGCACGCGATTTACTACAAGAAGGGTTTGTAACGGTTTTTACCCATCTAAATGATTATTCCGGATTGGGGTCGTTTGAAGGATGGATACGCCGTATTATGGTGAACACCGCTTTACAGCATTTAAGAAGATGTGTCGTATTTACCGAAGTATCTGATATGATGATCTATGAGACTTCTTTTTCGACGGAACATTCTGTATTAGACACGTTGTCTGCTCAGGACCTGATGAAAATGATCGAGTCGTTGCCGACGGGTTTTCGGACGATATTTAATCTGTATGCCATTGAAGGATATTCTCATAGTGAAATCGCTAAGATGTTAAATATATCAGAAGGGTGCTCGCGTTCGCAGTATAGCCGTGCCCGAAAACAATTACAAGAACGTATTCTTGCCGAATATGGAAACAAATATGAATATGCACAGAGATAAAACAGAAGATTTATTCAGAAGGAAAATTGCCGGTTACGAATGGCCGGAAGCTATTCCGGAATGGGAGGAAATTGAAGCTCAGTTATCTCCTGTTAATACGCATATTCCCTTTTGGCGTATCGCTGTTGCCGCAATTTTAATTGTAGGGATCGGCGGTTGGGCTGCTTCTTTGTTTTTTTATTCGCCAGATCAGAATTTACAGTCAGAGCAGATGGCCGGCTCATTTCCTGTTAGTTCCGTACCATCGGGTATGGCGGCTGATTCATTAATGCAGCCTGTTGATGATGCGTTTATAGCACAGGTCAGAAAAGCAGCTCCCCGGACAATCGCTTCTCCGGACATAATTCAGATTGCAGATAATACCCCTGTAATGACAGACAAGATAAAGCAGGAGCAGATGCCTGAAGCAGAAGCTTCCTGTAAAGCGGAGGTGTCGCAAAAGAAGGAGATTGCAGAAAATACGCCACATACTCGCTCGAAGATGTTATCTGATCGTCAGGATGCATATCCATCCTTTGCAAAACGACCTCGTTCTTCTTCCTTTTCTTTGGGAGTATTAGCATCTAATTTTTCAACGAAAAAGAAAGATAATCAGCATAATTATCCGATTGTGTATGCTTCTTATCCGCCTGTTCATATGGCAACTGATTCGGACGGCAAGATACGTTCGTCTCTAAATAAGAAGGATCTGGCTGGATTTAATCACCGTATCCCTGTCAGGGTAGGATTAACAGGTAGTTATGAGTTTTTTCCGGATTTGTCTGTTGAAACGGGAGTTATCTATTCTTTCCATTATGCGACATTTAATCGTATGGATAAACGTCCGGTAGATGGTATTCAGAAGTTGCATTTTCTCGGAATACCGGTTAATCTAAATTACAGGATTGCCGGAAACAAACATTACCAGGTGTATGCCGGGGCCGGAGCGGAAGTAAATATTAATGTACACTCTTATCAGGAATATAAAATGGCAGGGCAGGATGTAAATTACGGGTTTCGTGATAAATCGCCTGTGTGGGGATGTGGTATAAAGGCCGGAGCGGCATGGAAGCTAATAAAAGAATTAGAACTTTATTTAGAGCCTTCGGTAATGAAATACTGGTCACATAGTGACTTACATACTCAGTGGACTGACCGGAGTGCTGTTTTTAATCTGAATTTCGGAGTCAGAACTTTATTTTAAATCTTTATTAAACCTTTAATATCCTATTGTTTATGAAAAAAAACAATCTGTTTTTGACGTTTTTGCTATCTCTTTTTTTCCTTACAGGATGTAATGATGATGATGACTCTGTTCGAGTATGTATTGACTTCATCGCAACCGTGGTTTCAGATACAGAAGGCGCCTATGTCGTAGAGCTGGATGGCGGTGAAAAATATTATACCTCTTCAACTCTTAATCAGTCTGCGAAAGGATTTGAGTTAGGAGATCGCCTTTATTTTAGGTATTTCGAAATTAATTATGATCAGCAGCCAGACGGAGCAGACGGTTCTGAAAAATATCCTTATCTCATTACGAATTTGGCATATGAAAAAATGGATATCTTAGAGCCTGTAGAAGCGAATGAAGAGGTGAATAATCTACCCGATAATCAATTGAAATTTTTCTATGCACCTTATCTGGAGCAGACTACCATCGATCGTAATTACCTGAATTTTACGTTCATTGTCCCTTCAAACGCAGAAAAAGATCCGAAATTCAACCTCATTTACGAAAAAATGAGTCAGGATACGTTATTCTTTAAGTTTAAAGCTACACTTGAACATAATGCCTCGTATAACCGCAATCTTTGTTACATTGAAACTTTTGAGTTAGAAAATCTTCCGAAAAAGGGTGTTCTGTCTATACGCTTTAATGCGCAAGAACATGACCTCGTCGGAATGCAGTTCCTAAATGACTCTACTTATGTGCTTCCATTTGTACTTAAATCGAACCCATAATCCTCTCCTTTGTATTTAATCGACACGAACCATAAATTTTGTATTGCAAGTAGAAGAGAGTGTGCCAAAAGGCACACTCTCTTTTGTTATATATTAAATATTATAATATAAATATCTCAGCAGCTTGGTTTTAATGACGACAAAAACAGAAATACATTATTCGTCTTATTACACTTATCCCTAAGTAGACAATTCTATACCCTCTTTTTTATAATAAAATGCATCTGTCTGCAACTTTTCCTGTTTTTTGTCCGTCTAATAAAATAAAGAGAGATGATTCATATCTTCTGAACATATATTTGAATTAAATAATTATTCACCTAATTTATTCTATATCATATGGAAAAGACAAGAAAATGCATGATCCTGCTGGGGATGTGCCTACTATTTCTGATCCCTGCAAAAAATCTTTCTGCTAAGGGAAAAGCGGTACAAAAAAAGGAGATTCGTAAAGTTTTTATTGTAGAACCTACCGACAAATTTATAGCCTGTAACCGCCATGGGGCGATACGGGTATCTTATTGGAACAAAAATGAGGTAGAAATACGTATTGAGATAGAAGCCGAAGCGGAAACGGGAAGCAAGGCAAAAGAATTTTTGGATAAGATTCGTATTGACTTCAGTCAGCGGGAAGCGCTTTTTTCTGCAATGACAAATGTTGATGATATGTCTTCCTACTCGTCTAAGGAGGGTAAATATACGATCAATTATTTTATTTTACTGCCGCAGCAGATGGCTGCTTCCTTATCGCAGAAGTACGGATCCATATCCATGCCGGACGAAAATTTTGGATTATATGACCTGACCGTTAAATATGGTAAGATAGAGGCCGGAAATTTTTCTCAGCCATTGAAAATCGAAGCAAAATATAGCTCTTTATTTTTCGGTAACCTCGCAAAAGCAGAAATGGAAATAGGCTATTGTGACCAGGTTGTAACAGGGAATATCGGAATAGCCGATATTGAAAGTAAATATTCAGGCATATCTCTGAATAAGGTAAATCATCTCACCGTAGACGAAAAGTATGGCAATCTGACAATTGGTGAGTTGGGCGAATATTTAGACCTTAGGTCTTTCAGTTATGGCAAGTTAAAAGTACAGAGTATCTCTCCTTCTTTCAGACGGATAGAAATGAACGCCCGCTATAGTGATTTAAAATTACGGTTGCCGGTCTCTGCGGCATTTCGTTTGTCGGCAGATAATATTAAATATGGAAATTGTAAAATATCCAGAAGCTTTCAGATTACGGATGCCGAAAAAAACGGCGACTCTTAT
>JAVWBH010000255.1:0-4457 GCA_036649595.1 Bacteroidales bacterium | reverse complement strand
CATTACCCAAGCTGCCCAAGATCGATTAAAAATATCTTACACCTGAAGTGACCCCCGAAAGTTAGACAAAAAAATTTCGGGGGTCACTTCATTTTGGTATATGCTCTTTGGTATTTGGTTTTATATTGGCTGGGCGACATCCCGGTATGTTGTTTGAAGTATTTCCCGAAAAATGACTGATTCGCAAAATTCAGGTCTTCTGCAATCTGCTGAATGCTCCTGCCGGATGATTTCAAGAGTGTCTTTGCTTCGAGAATGACACATTCGTCAATCCATTGGCCGGCAAGCTTGCCCGATGCTTCTTTTACGGCAGACGACAGGTACTTGGGTGTCAGACATAGTTTCTCTGCATAAAACGCTACACTCCGGTGTTGTTTGTAATTGGTAGCCACCTCTTTCATAAACCGTTCGAATAACTCTTCTTTGCGCGTTTTTAAAGGGTTTTCAATGGCGTGATGGCACGAGAAAAACATATTTACTTCATAAAAAAGTGCATGTAACAGATGTTGGGCAATTTTTCTTCTATATTCTACATCCTCAAGTTTCACCTTTCGGTGTAACATCGCATGGTATTCCAACATAATCTCCATCTCCATATCAGTCAGATCCGTGATGGGGTTGTCTTTGAAATAAAGAAAAATAGAAAGCGCATTTTTGAAGTCAATCTGAGCTTCTTCCAGAAAACGGCGCGACAATACAATAAATCTGCCTGTAAAATCTTCGCTTACCCGAAAGAGCTGCATGATCTGGTCAGGGCGCATTACACCCAACTGCTGCTTACGTAATTCATGTTTTTCGAGATTGATACCTACCTCCAATGATCCTGTGATACAGAGCGCAAACATCACACAGTCAATACGATTCGGATAATCAAACAGCGGTACGTTGTTTATATCATTAAAGATGGCGAAATCATTCGTAATCGTTTCCGCCGCCGTTAATTGTTTTACTGTTTGAATATCGATAGTTTTTAGCTGTTTACCTCCCATAAAGAATCCTGTTTGCCTGCAAACATAAATTTTTTTAATGAAAGAAAAAAGCGTATTGATCCTATCTCGTCAAATGATTATTGCTTTTTAAAAATGAGAGTTCCGGATTGTGTCGGAATAAACAGCGTCATATTATTCGGATTGAATGCGATACTGTGTCCCATGAGGCGCGAAACCGTTGTGTAAAATAATACGATTTCCTGCCCGGAAGTCATCATCCAGGACCCGGATATTTTCTCAGTGCCTGTATTTGTTACGATTTCACATGTAAAATCGAATGTATTTGTCATTGACAGCGTAACAGATCCTTTTTCAGATCCGATCAGGCTGGCACTCCAGTTTCCGGGCAGTTCTTTTTGCCGCTCACAAATAGGTCCTGCAGCTAAATCGTTGATATAGGAAATAACCAGTTTTTTCGGATAGTCGGATGTCGGTTCGTCTACAAAATATCCCCGGAATTGTGCCCGCAAAATATCACCCTGATTGGTAACTAGTGAATTATACCGGCTGGCAACTTCCTGGTAGATGCCTTTGTCTGTTGCAATCGGAATATTGGCGCCTGCCATACAGTCATAGAAAAGCGGGGTGCCGTTCATAATCTGAAAATCGCCTGCGAAATAAAAATTCGATTTAGATACGATTACCGGTCCTATTCCCATGTTGTTATTGGGCTCGGGAGTTGTCCAGTTAGGTACCTGCTGATTCGGATTCGTATTTACCGGAACAGGATTCGGCGATGGCTGGTTCGCATTGGGTTGCGGATAAGAAGAAGTAAGTGTAACGCCGCTTCCGCATCCGGCCAGAATAAACAAAGAAAGATAGATCAGATTTTTCATAGGTCAGGGTTTATTAGTTCATAGTTTAACAACAAACTAAAATGTAAATAGTTGGGAATAAAATAAAAAGAAGGGTATTTCAAAAAACATTTTCGCTTTTTAAAATACCCTTCCCGAAAAGGAATCTGTTTCCCGATTATCTTATCTCCCGGCGTAAAGCCTGCCGATAATAGGTTTATTTTACCTTATGTAATATCGCTTCTACTTTTTCTGGACTTACCCGGCCTCCCTCGCCGACTTTCCAGCCGCGCTGTCTGAACCGGTCTACGATCTTTTCAATCGTATCTTCTCCGATATGATGTTCCGACAAGCGTGTTTTAATGCCTAATGACCGATAGAATTCTTCTGTTTTACGAATCGCCGCATTGATTCGCTCATCGTCCGATCCTTCCCAGATATCCCAAACCCGTTCGGCATATTGTAGTAGTTTGGTCTGTTTCTCATTGCGCATCACATCCATTACGCCCGGATATACGATCGCCAGTGTAACCCCGTGGTCGAGGCCGTGTAAAGCCGTGAGTTCATGACCGATCATATGTGTCGCCCAGTCTTCATCTACTCCCATTGAAATAAACCCGTTCAAAGCCATGGTTGCCGTCAGCATGAAGTTTGCGCAAACATCGTAATCCTGCTGACATTTCTGTAATTTGGGTGCAATCTCGATGAGGGTCTGCAACAGCCCTTCTGCCCATCGGTCCATGACCAACGTATTCAGATCGGTAGTCAGATACTGCTCAAGGGTATGCGCGAAGGTATCAACGATGCCGTTTGCCACCTGGCGGGGAGGCAGTGAATAGATTACGGTAGGATCGAGAATGGAAAATTTCGGGAATCCTTTGGGATTCATAAACGCGAATTTCTCATTCCGCTCGCGACGAGAGATTACGGCTCCGTTGTTCATTTCCGAACCGGTAGCCGGCAATGTCAATACCGTAGCAATAGGCAACGCATCAACTGCCAGTTTTGGGTTTAGCATGAAATCCCATGGGTCTCCTGCATATTTTACGCCGGTAGCAATAAATTTTGTTCCGTCGATAACTGATCCGCCCCCTACGGCGAGTAACATTTCTACTTTTTGTTCTTTGCAAATACCGACCGCCTTGATCAGTGTATTGTAATCCGGATTCGCTTCAATCCCTCCGAATTCAATCACATCATAGCCTTCTAATGCCTTTTTTACCTGATCATAGATTCCGTTTTTAAAAATTGAACCTCCGCCGTAGGTAATCATGATTTTTGTTCCTTTGGCAATTTCTTCGGGTAGACGGGCGATCTGTCCTTTACCGAAAATAATTTTTACCGGATTTTGAAACTCAAAGTTATGCATACGTTATTTGTTTGATGTTGGGTGACTATTTAATCCTATCCGTTTTTTGAACCGGCCGTTCTTATTCATATTAACCGGTATATCCTTCTAAATGTTGACTTATCGATTCATAAACCGGAAAATAGATTATCCTGCAATCCGGATAAATTGATTCACGGGTTCAAGAATACTGCAATATACTAAAAATGGCGGGGATTTTGAAGATAAAGTTTAATGTCGAGTGTTTGCTCAATAATCAATATCGTTTCGGCTAATGTCATATCCTCAAATGTAGCGGTCAACTTAAGTTCTTTCTCGCGATCTGTTTTTTGAGAAACCAGTTGCAGTTTACAATGATAATGTTCCTCGAGTGTGCGAAGTACTTCATCCAGCGGTGTGGCATGGAAGCGCAATACATTCGTTTTCCAGGCAACCCGATTGGCTGTTTCTTCACGGAAGCTCGCTAAACTGCCGGTTCCCATGGAATAGGATGCCGACATCCCTGCCGTCAGAATTAACTGCTCTTTCTTTTCCGGAACTTCAAACCTTACTTTACCGGTAACGACATTCACCTCGATCGACTTCTCTTTTTCATTGATCTGGAAGCTGGTACCTAAAACGGTTACCCGCGTCATCTGCGCTTCTACACAGAAGGGGGCCTTCGGATTCGGGCGCACTTCGAAGAAGGCTTTCCCCAGCAGGCTGACTTCTCTCTCCGTTTTCCCATAGCTTTTTTTATCATACCGCAGTTTGCTGTCGGGAGCTAGGGTGATCAGGGTGCTGTCTGGCAAGTAAATATGGGCGATCTGCCCTTTGCCGGTACTAACCTGTTGCCAATCGCTACGGGTAAACCACCAGGTACCCCCGGAGATCAGCAAAATAACAACCGAAGCGATTGCAAGGAGGTTGCGTGTCGGAAATGATGAAGCTGGGATATTTTTTGCCGAAGCAAACTTTAGCCATGCTTTATCCGCATCTAACCGGCCCGGCCGAAAATAGCGGGCGATAAATAGTAATCGCTTTTCAAAAAAATCACTCATGTATATTATATCAATATTGAAATGTCAAAGTTACGGTTCTGATTGTCTCAAAGCAATACAACTCGCGCCAAGAATACCAGCTCCGCCTTGTACATTCGAATAAGTCCGCATAGGTTCGGCCAATCCAATCTCAACTAAGTCTCCTGTCAACGAGTTTTTAGACCGGACACTGAGGTTGTAGTTGTAGTATTCGGCAGATATTGTTTGTATTATTACCTGTTTTTTTACATCGGGAATCGGAGGCTGGTTTTCGCTAATCGATCCATAACCAGGCGGATAAGGGTTG
>JAVWBH010000254.1:0-4486 GCA_036649595.1 Bacteroidales bacterium | reverse complement strand
ACCCATGAGGCGCAATACGACAATATGAATGCGTTCTTGCGGACAAACGGATATCAGGATATCTATTCGGAAGAAAATTATCCGGCAGAAAAGATTGTAAACAGCTTCGGCGTGCCCGACGACTATTTATTTGAATATGCCCTTCCGGTAATAAACCGTCAGGCAGAACAGAAAGATCCGTTTTTTGCTACTTTACTGACCATCTCCAATCATCCGCCTTATATTATTCCGGACTGGTTTAAAGGTAATAGTGAAGAGAAAGAAGACCGGATTGTAGAATACGCCGACTATTGTCTGCGTCAATTTATGACGGAGGCGAGCCAGCAACCCTGGTTCGAAAATACGCTTTTCGTATTCTTAGGAGATCACGGGAAAATGGTGGGCAATCCGGAGTCGGAAATGCCCGATTCATACAACCACGTGCCATTAATGTTTTATGCTGCCGGCATGGAACCTTCGGTACAGGGGATGCCGGGCGGCCAGATCGACGTAGCCCCCACCTTGCTGGGAATGCTGAATATGAATTACCGGAAACACCACCTGGGAGTTGATCTGCTGAAAGAAGAACGCGATTGTATATTTTATACGGCCGACAACATGATCGGGTGTCGGGATAAAGAGCATCTTTATATCTATGCCCCGGCCGATAACATGGAATTCAGGTATTCCATTGACGAGAACGGAGAGTTAAATCCGGTGCAACATGTCACTCCTGAGTTTGAGTATCTGAAAAAATATAGTTTCAGCATGCTTCAGACAACGGAATACCTGGTTAAAGAACAAAAAACAATATTATAGTTTAGCTTTCTGATCGGTAGTCACAATAGAATCCTGCCCGTTTTTTTGTGGGATAGAAGCTACAATATGCTTCGCGTAGTTATAGCCTTCACGATCATAGAGCGAGAGGATATTCGGTAACCGGGTCAGGAAATTCTGATAATCTTTCTGATCCGGATTACTCCACTGTACCTCAGCAAGCGCTGCAATACGTGGCATCAGCATGTATTCGACATGTGACGTAACAGGCATATATTCTGTCCACATATTGGCCTGGCATCCGATAATATGTTTTTTCTGATCGGCTGTCAGTTCGGCCGGAACCGGATTATAGTTGTAAACCGTTTCTACATCCACAAAACCGCCGATACTGAAAGGCTCTTTTTCCGTATCTTTACTCTGATAATAATCGAAATATAAATAGGTATAAGGAGTCATGATTACGTCATGTCCTTGTCGGGCAGCCGCAATACCACCCGTCTCACCGCGCCATGACATAACGGTGGCACCGGGTGCCAATCCGCCTTCAAGGATTTCATCCCATCCGATAATACGCCGTCCATGACCATTGAGGTGTTTCTGCATACGCCCGATCACATAACTCTGCAAATTTTCTTCGGGTGTGTGTTCTTTATTTTGAGCAAGATTTTCTTGCTTGATCCGGGTTTGACATTTCGGACATTTCTGCCAACGTGTTTTCGGACATTCATCTCCTCCTACATGGATATATTCTGAAGGGAACAAATCAATCACTTCTGTCAATACATCTTCAAGAAAGACCATTGCTTCTTCATTACCGGCACAGATCACATCGTCGAATATCCCCCATTGGGTAGCCACTTCATACGGTCCGCCGGTACATCCAAACTGAGGATAAGCCGCCAAAGCACCTAACATATGGCCGGGGAGGTCTATTTCAGGGATAACCGTAATAAAATTCGATTTCGCGTAATCTACGATTTCACGTACTTCATCCTGCGTATAATATCCGCCATACGGCTTGCCGTCATAAACACCGGTATTTTTTCCGATCACCGTTTCTTTGCGGATCGCCCCTAACTCGGTTAATTTCGGATATTTCTTAATCTCTATTCTCCAGCCCTGATCTTCAGTAATATGCCAGTGAAAACGATTTATATTATGTAACGCAAGGATATCAATATATTTCTTAATAAAATCTACCGGAAACAAATGGCGTCCTACATCCAGATGAACACCGCGGTAAGCAAAACGGGGCTTATCGGTAATCATTACCGGCTTCAACTCTACGGCTGCCCCGGGAGCTACTGCCGGTATCGACTTACGTAATGTCTGAACTCCGTAAAAAACTCCAGCTTCGGAAGGAGCTCCGATATGAATGGCTTCTCTTTTTACATTTATCACATATCCTTCCGGATTATTTACCTGATCACTTAATCCGAGAATAATATTTTTTCCGGGTTTTGCTGAATCATCCGCTACGATATCCAGCTTGTAACCGGTTGTTTGCTGGACATATTCAGATAACATTTCGGCAACCGTCAACAATGTTTCGTTCCCTGTAGGATAAACAATGCGCGTTTCGGGATTCAGGATAAAAGAGCGACCTTCTTCATTTACGATTAAATTCGGTTTAGGAATAACATCATAGTCAGCTTGTACTTTCTTGCCTTCTCCGCATGCTGTTAGCATACAAAACGAAACGGCTGCAAATAAGAGTTGTTGTTGTTTTTTCATGATCAGTTCTGTTTCAATGGATATAAGAAGTTCACTGCGAAAATATTAAAATAAAACTTAGGAAACGAAGATTCCGAGAAAAAGTTAATTATTTTAATTTAAAGTATAAAATATAGAATTAAGTCTAACTCAGTCATACTCCCGGTTTAAAGCATACCTCAATAATGAAATTTAGAAGAATGGGCATTACGCAGGTAACACATTCTTGTAAACGTTATCATCTTGGATTTGATATCTGTTGGCAGCTATGGCGGAATATACTAAATTTGTGAGTTACAAATTGAGAGAAAACCAACTTATGGAAGAAAATATTAACCCGCAAAATTTGGCTGAATACGGCTCAGACTCGATCCGGACACTTGACTGGAAAGAACATATCCGTCGTCGTCCCGGTATGTATATCGGAAAATTAGGTGATGGGACACATGCGGAAGATGGAATCTATGTTTTGCTGAAAGAGGTACTGGATAATGCCATTGACGAATATATGATGGGATTCGGCCGCCAGGTTGAAGTAACAATCATAAACGGAACCGTTACGGTTCGCGACTACGGCCGCGGTATTCCATTAGACAAAGTGAATGACGTTGCTTCGAAAATGAATACCGGAGCGAAATATGATTCAAAGGCATTTAAAAAATCAGTCGGTTTGAATGGTGTGGGTATCAAAGCGGTAAATGCGTTGTCTACCGACTTCTATATCTGTGCACATCGTGACGGAAAATCAAAGGCAAGTGACTTCTGCTGCGGCGAGATCCGGAAAGACGAGGCAATTATCCCGTCGACAGAAGAGAACGGTACATTTGTTCGTTTTACGCCCGACGCATCTATTTTCAAAGATTACTTATATCGGGATGAGTTTGTAGAAACCCTTCTGAAAAACTATACATTCCTAAACTCAGGACTGTCAATCTATTTCAACGGTAAGAAATTCTATTCCAAGAACGGGCTTGTCGATCTGTTGAATGAGAATATCACCGTTGATCCGCTTTATCCGATCATCCATTTACAAGGCGAAGATATCGAAGTGGTTATTACCCACAGTAACCAATATGGCGAAGAGTATTATTCTTTTGTCAACGGCCAACATACTACCCAGGGAGGTACACATCTTTCGTCTTTCCGTGAATGGGTATCGCGTACCATAAAGGAGTTTTATAATAAGAATTTCGACTTTACGGATATTCGCAGCGGTATTGTTGCGGCCGTAAGCGTCAAGGTGGAAGAACCGGTTTTCGAATCTCAGACCAAAACAAAACTGGGTTCGCGTGATATGTCGCCAGACGGGGTTAGCGTAAATAAATTTATCGGCGATTTCCTGAAAAAAGAACTTGATAATTATCTGCACAAACATAATGAGACGGCAGAGATTATGCTTAAGAAGATTCTGGATTCGGAAAAAGAGAGAAAGGCTATTGCCGGTGTTACCAAACTGGCACGCGAACGCGCAAAAAAAGCCAACCTGCATAATAAGAAGCTACGCGACTGCCGGGTACACTATAACGATGCGAAAGGGGATAAGCGTGAATTGTCGAGCATCTTCATTACCGAGGGAGACTCTGCATCCGGATCAATCACGAAAAGCCGCAGCGTAGAAACTCAGGCCGTATTCAGCTTACGCGGAAAACCGCTTAACACATACGGGCTTACCCGAAAAGTAGTATATGAAAATGAAGAATTCAATCTGCTTCAGGCTGCTCTGAACATCGAAGACGGAATGGATAACCTGCGTTACAACAAGGTTATCATTGCAACCGATGCCGACGTCGACGGAATGCATATCCGATTACTTCTGATCACCTTCTTTTTACAATTCTTCCCGGATCTGATAAAGAAAGGGCATGTATATATTTTGCAGACACCGTTATTCCGTGTCCGTAATAAGAAAGCTACTTATTACTGTTATTCGGAAGAGGAGCGCCTTGCAGCGATCAAGAAAGTAGGAGCAAATCCGGAAATCACCCGATTTAAAGGACTAGGTGAGATATCGCCC
>JAVWBH010000253.1:2399-4492 GCA_036649595.1 Bacteroidales bacterium | reverse complement strand
TATTTTTGAATAAACAGTCTGATAGGTCTCCTTGTCGCTTTCTTCTGTCCCCCGATTCAGGTATGGCGGGATAGGGAGTTCGCCGATTGCTTCCAGTATATCTGCAAAATTGATATTTTCATCTTCCCAGGAGAAATGGATCTGGTGCGTATTTCCGGTGGTTGCCACCCGTTCTGCTTCTAAAACCAGCGTATCCCCTTTTACCTGTATTTCTTTCTGTAATTTACCTTCTTTCCATTTCTTCAGATTTCCCACCATGCATAGCCATGTACATCCTTTGTTACTCTGAAAGGAAAGATTATAATCGTTCGGGGCGATTGGCTCCAGGCAGAATACCTCAATCCGGGCTCCGGTGGCTTTGTTAAAATGTAAGCGGGCCTGAATAACCTTTGTATTATTAAAAATCATCAGGCTGTTTGCTGGAATATGATCGGGCAGGGAAAAAAACTGATTTTCTTCGATCTGTCCGTTTTTATAAATAAGTAACTTCGACTGATCGCGTCTTGATAGTGGAAATTTTGCAATTCGCTCATCGGGTAGTGGATAATTGTAATCCTCAATACGTATATCTTGCGTTTTTGTCATAATCGGATGAATAATCGTTTGAATAATCGCGCAAAAATAAGGAACTTTGGGGATTAAGAGGTCTTTAAGCCTTGTGAATAAATGTTGGTAATTAATAAGAGATATACAAGATGGTAAAAATAGGAGATAAGGTACGCTTTCTGAATGCTGTTGGTGGCGGGATCGTGCGTAAGTTTGTCAATAAAGAAGTGGTGAGCGTAGAAGAGGAAGATGGCTTCGAAACCCCGGTATTGATCAAAGAATGTGTGGTGATTGCTCCTGCCGGTGAGGTTACCGCGGCGCAGCAAAAGGACGGCATGAAGGCGCCTAAAGTGGACCTCGAAAAACCGGTGCATGTGCGGGAAATGAAAGGTGGCGATGAATTAAATATATTGCTTGCGTATTTGCCCGAAGATAGTCGTCGTCTGGAACAGTCTAAAATGGATTGTTATCTGGTGAATGACAGTAATTACTGGCTGATGTTTACTTATATGAGTAAAGTGGGGCAGGAGTGGAAAGTGCGTTATGCGGGAATGGCCGAGCCGAATATGAAAACTCATCTTGAAACTTTTGGTAAAGAGGATTTGAATGACCTGGAGCGGGTATGTGTGCAGTTGGTCGCATTCAAAAGAGATAAGCCCTTTGAGAAAAAAACGCCGGCAAGTGTAGAGGTACGTTTGGATACAGTAAAGTTCTATAAACTGCACTGTTTTTCTTCAAATCCTTATTTTGAAGAAGATGCGCTGATTTATCCGATTGTAAAGAAAGATTTCGCACAACAAGCCGTGCCGGTCGCGCATACAAAGATTGAAAAAGCGTTGAAGGAAAAGTTAAGTGTGGATGTGCTTCCTGTGAAACCGGCAAAACCGATGACCATTCGTAACGGAGTGATTGAGATTGACCTGCATATTGATGAATTACTCGATTCTACGGCAGGTATGGAAAACTCCCATATATTGGAGTATCAGTTGGATGTATTTCGCAAGACAATTGCTGAATACCGGAATAAAAAAGGCCAGCGTATTGTATTTATCCATGGAAAAGGCGACGGTATCTTGCGTAACGCATTGCTGAATGAGGTAAAACGGAATTACAGACAATATGGTTGTCAGGATGCCTCTTTCCGGGAATATGGTTATGGTGCAACGATGATAACGATTAAATAAAATGAAATAAAAAAAGCGTTCCTGCAACAGGGACGCTTTTTTTGTTTCAGAAACGATTGCTTATTCAGACATACATCAGATCAGACATAATGCCATCAGAAATGAAAATACCGTCTGCCGAAATTTTCAGATATCCGTCTTCTTGTATGAGGTGTCCGGTAGTCAGATAAGACTGAGCCATCTGCATGCAATATTGATAAAGTGTTTCGCCAAACCGGATATTTAGTTCGGTTAACGATAACCCCCACATGGTTCGCAGGGAGGTTAAAATGAATTCATTATAGCGTTCTTCTTTCGAGAGTTCTTCTTTTTCGATCAGTTCTTTACCTGTTATATATCCCTCCAAATCGCCGATATTCGAAT
>JAVWBH010000253.1:0-2389 GCA_036649595.1 Bacteroidales bacterium | reverse complement strand
TCCGTCGAAAGAGTGTGCTCCGGGTCCGAGCCCCAGGTATTTATCGCCGGTCCAATAAGACGTATTGTGCATGGAATAACGCTCGTCTCGCGCAAAATTTGATATTTCATATTGCACAAAACCTTTTTTTCGAAGAGTATCTATCAAAGTTCGGAACATTTGCAGGCTGGATTCTTCATCAACCGGATTGACTTTACCACGTTCTAACAGCCGGTATAAAGCGGTACCTTCTTCATATATGAGATGATACGAAGAGATGTGTTGAATGTTGAGGGATAAAGCGGTCTCAAGATTTTTCTCCCATTCGTCCGGGGTTTGTCCCGGAAGTCCGTACATCAGGTCAATACTGATATTATCGAACCCCGCCTGTTTGCAGTTGTTTACAGCCCGAATTGCCTGTTGGGCATCATGACGCCGGTTTAAAAACTTGAGATCCCGGTCGGAAAAGCTTTGGATGCCGATGCTAATCCGGTTAAAGGGTAATGTACGCAACATTGCGATATAAGACTCCGAGAGATCGTCCGGATTTGCTTCAAGCGTAATTTCGTGGCATTGGGATAAGTCGAAGCAATTTTTCAGGGTAGTAAAAATTTGTCTGAAATCCGCTTCCTCCAGTTGAGACGGTGTTCCTCCTCCAAAATAAAGCGTTTTAATAGTCGCGTCTCCCAAATATGTTTTACGATTTTCTATTTCCTTACACAGGGTAGCTATAAATGCATTTTTCTTGTCCATCCGGGTGTTTGAAAAAAAATCGCAGTATAAGCATCTGGTCTTGCAAAAAGGGATATGTATATAGATACCTGCCATAAAGTCGGTGTAATTTGTTCTATTCAAAGGTAGGACATTCTGCCATATGAAAATAAATACTTATTCTTTTTTCAGGTAGATTAAAATTTCGCCAATTTTTAAACATAAATCGATAACGCGTGTTATTCCTTTGGTATAAAACTTATTACATATTGTCAAATTTATCAATTTGCATTTCAAAGGGTGAGTAAACGAGGCTAAATTTTAGTCAACTAATGTCGTCATCTGTTTTCTAACATATATTGAAAATTGTATTTATTGTGTATTTTTTAGTATTTTTCAAACATTGATTAATTAAAACAAATTAATGGTCACCGATTGTCTAACTTATAAAGTCTAATATTATGAAGGTATATCAATCGAACGAAATTAAAAACATTGCTTTGCTTGGAAGCAAAGGGGTAGGTAAGACCACACTCGCAGAAGCTATGCTCTATGAGTGTGGAGTTATAAAACGCAGAGGAACCGTGTTGAATCAAAACACCGTTTCAGACTACTTCCCGGTGGAAAAGGAATATGGATATTCTGTATTTTCCACCGTTTTTTACGCCGAGTTCATGGGTAAAAAGCTTAATATCATAGATTGTCCGGGATCGGATGATTTTGTGGGAGGAGCGATTACAGCACTGAACGTGACAGATACAGCAGTTTTGTTGGTAGATGCTCATTATGGAGTAGAAGTTGGTACTCGTAATCAATTTCGATATACCCGTAAGGCTGATAAACCGGTGATCTTTTTAATAAACCAATTAGATGTAGAACATGCTGATTTCGATCAGGTGTTTGATCAGTTGAAGGAAAATTTTGGCAGCCATGTGGTTGCAGTTCAATACCCGATTACCTGCGGGCCGGATTTTAATTCGCTCGTAGATGTGTTGAAAATGAAAATGTATCGTTGGAAACAAGAAGGAGGCGAACCGGAAGTATTGGATATCCCCGAATCGGAGAAAGAGAAAGCGGAGGCACTTCACCAATTGTTGGTAGAAGCGGCAGCTGAAAATGATGAATCATTAATGGAAAAATTCTTCGAGCAGGGCACTCTCAGTGAAGATGATATGCGAGAAGGTATTCATAAAGGTCTGGTAGCGCGTAGTATGTTTCCTGTATTCTGCGTAGATGCGGAGCGAGACATGGGCGTACGACGCTTAATGGAGTTTTTAGGCAATGTGGTACCTTTCGTATCCGAAATGCCGGCTCCGGAAACCACAAAAGGAATCGTGGTGCCACCCGATGCAGCCGGGCCAACCAGTCTGTTCTTCTTTAAAACAACGATAGAACCGCATATCGGCGAAGTTTCTTACTTTAAGGTAATGTCCGGAAAAGTGCGCGAAGGGGATGATTTGGTGAATGAAAGCAGAGGCGGCAGTAAAGAGCGTCTGGCTCAATTGTTCTGTGTTTGCGGACAAATCAGAAATAAAGTGGAAGAGCTGGTAGCGGGAGACATCGGTGCGGCTGTTAAACTAAAGGATGTGCGTACCGGAAATACTCTGAATGGAAAAGGATGTGATTATCAGTTTGATTTTATCAAATATCCGGCGCCGAAATACCGCGGGGCGGTGGAGGCCCGGGCGGACGCCGAGCG
>JAVWBH010000252.1:0-4503 GCA_036649595.1 Bacteroidales bacterium | reverse complement strand
TGGATGTTTACAACAACCAGACTTCTCCATTGAAAGATTTCTATATCAAAGAAGGAAAATATGCAGATATCAAAGGTATGGGTACAGTTGAAGAGATCTTCGGTCGTATCGAAACCGCTATCGATGCATTATAATTGATATTTTAACAGAAAGTTAAAGGGTCGAAAGCCTTCGCGGGCTTGTATCCCTTTAACTTTCTGCTTTTTAATAGAATAGATTCTGAACAGATATATCCGCTCTTTGTTTAATAAGAGGGTTCTGCGAAGGATCGTGATAAACCCGTGAGGGTGTAAAATAATACGATTTTTTAATTTAAACTTATAGTTTATGGCCGGTTCTAACTTTGTTGACTATGTAAAAATATACTGTCGTTCCGGTAAGGGAGGACGAGGGTCTACGCACCTTCACCGGGAAAAGTTTATCGCTAAGGGCGGACCGGATGGTGGAGACGGTGGACGTGGTGGAAACGTAATCTTACGTGGAAACCGTAATTACTGGACTTTGCTTCACTTGAAATTTCAGCGTCACGTATTTGCCGGACATGGCGAGTCGGGAGGTGCAAGCCGTAGTTTTGGTAAAGATGGTAAAGATGAAATCATCGATGTGCCTTGCGGTACTGTTGTATTTGATGCGGAAACAGGTGAATTCCTTTGTGATGTAACTCATGACGGACAAGAGGTTATCTTGTTGAAGGGTGGCCGTGGAGGATTGGGTAACTGGCACTTCCGTACATCGACCAACCAGACGCCCCGTTATTCTCAGCCCGGTGAGCCCGCTCTTGAGCGTGCTGTTATCATGGAGTTAAAGCTTCTTGCCGATGTTGGTTTGGTAGGTTTCCCGAATGCGGGTAAATCCACGCTGTTGTCGGTGCTTTCTGCTGCAAAACCTAAAATTGCAGATTATCCTTTTACTACGCTCGAACCGAATCTGGGTATCGTGTCTTATCGCGATAACCGCTCATTTGTAATGGCGGATATTCCGGGTATCATTGAGGGCGCAAGTGAAGGTAAAGGTCTAGGTTTGCGTTTCTTACGTCATATCGAGCGTAATGCATTGTTGTTGTTTATGGTTCCTGCAGACAGCGATGATATTCGTAAAGAATACGATATTCTGCTGAATGAGATCGCAACATTTAATCCTGAACTGCTCGACAAGCAACGCGTATTGGCAATTACCAAATCCGATATGCTTGATGAGGAGTTGATTGAAGAGATCAAACGTGATTTGCCGGATATTCCGTGTGTCTTTATTTCTTCTGTGATTAATATGGGATTGACTGAACTGAAAGATATCCTGTGGAAAGAACTGAATAGTGAGACAAACAAGATAACGACTATTACGCATCGTAATCTGGATGTTGCTCCGTCTGCCGATGATGAAGATTGGGATGATGAGTATATTGTAGATGAGGATGATATTCTAGATGAAGAGGATTATGAAGAATATGACTGGAATGAGGAAGAAACTCCTCAGAAGTAATTATTTCATATAATATATAAGAAAGAAGGTGTGCCAAAAGCATGCCTTTTTTTTGTTCCAAAGCGGAAAGGCCTGTTTTGTTATCGGGGTTGTAAGTATCTTATTTATGGCATCTTATACTCTTTCTAAAAGCTCCTGGACCTTGCTTCAAAAGTTCCTATAGGAGGAAATAAAAAGGAGTAAGGGGAATGCGATTTTAATCGACCGGGTATTTAGAAAATCTATTTTGGGGTATAAATACAGCAGAATTGAGCGGGGAATAAACAAAATGAGCCCGGCGTAACCGGGCTCATTCTCCTATATAAATTAATAATTAATTATCCGACTTTTGAGGTTCATTCCATTTCTGGCACATCCTCTATGTGAAGTTTATGCTCAGGCAGTAATGAGCACATTGCTTTCTTCTTTTTCTTCTTTAGCCTCTTCTTTCAGATAGGTCTTGCTCTTGTTTTCAAATCGTGCAATAAAGCAGATGGAAGCAACAGTAAGCCCTACAACGAATCCGATCCAAACACCGGTAGCGCCCATTCCCAATGTAAATCCACATAGATATCCGATCGGAATGTTTAAGGCCAGATAGGCTATGCTTGCGTAAATCATCGGCATCTTAACATCCGATATACCGCGCAAAGCACCCAATGATACTACTTGTAATCCGTCAGGGAGCTGGTATAGCGCTACGATCAGAAGAAGTTGAGCAGATACGTTGATAACTTCAGGATCAGATGTGAAAAGCAAAGGTATCTGATGGCGGAAGATTACAATCAGGATTGCCGCTATGGTAACCGCAACTGCCGTTAATTGATAAGATGCGTGGGCTGCCTTACGCATTCCGTCGATTTCACCCCGGCCAAACTGGTGGCTAACCCGAATTGTTGTGGCGGCACTTAATCCGCTAAGTATCATAAATACCATGAATGAAATGTTCATGGCAACCTGATGGCTTGCTAATGAGGCAGCTCCCAGCCAGCCTACCATCACTGCAGTAAAACTAAATGCAAGCTGTTCAACCAGAATCTGGGTCCCGATAGGAAGTCCTACTTTACTCAGTTTCTTTAGTCTTTTTATAGAAAAATGATCACGACAGAAAAATAAGAAGTATCTGCGTAATGAGGTACGTTTCAGAAAGACGAATAAAAAAGCGATCGGCATTAAGATTCTGGCAATCAGCGTGGCATAAGCCGCTCCGGCAACTCCCAGTGCAGGAGCTCCAAAATTTCCGTAGATTAACAGATAGTTTAATCCGATATTTACGGCATTCGCTCCGATTGTGATAATCATTGCCGTACGGGTATCTCCAATACCTTCCATGAATTGCTTGAATGACAAGAATATCAAGAGCGGAATCATAGAAACAAGCATGATTCGGAAATATGGAATGGCTAACTCTGCTACGCGCGGTGTTTGTCCCATCTGATTCATGAAGAAAGATACTCCGAATAAAATGATGGATACGCCAATTCCGAAAAGCAGATTCAGCAGGAATGAATTTTGAAAGAGATGCGCAGACTGGCGATGACCTCCCTGACTGGTTGATTGTCCGACAAGAGGGGTTAGTCCCATTGCACTTCCCATACAGAATAATAATCCAACATTAAAAATGGCACCTGCGAAAGATACAGAAGCTAATTCGTCGGCACCCAGACGCCCTACCATCATGGTATCGGCCATCTGAACTACAACCTGGCCTATCTGTGATAGCATCACAGGTATAGCAATAGCCAGATTCCTTTTATAAAAAGGAATATAGGTTTTAATATTCATAAGTGATTAAGTTTTTTGGATATAAGTATCAGATATGAGTATCCGAAAGGCAATAAATAAACGCTAAGCCTTCACGGCTGAGTATATAAGAGTCCTGCCGTCAGTTGGTAGGATTAGGAGGAACAATAAGAAGATTGCCTTTTAATGTTTTCATATTGCGGACAAAAGTACACACTTAATTAGCGCTTGTCAACAGATCGCGTGTAAAATAATGATAAATGAATTAAAAACAATTATTTAATTAAGACAAACCTGATTTTCAGTTCCGTCTTGGTTTGCAATGTATTTATATACATTCGGGCCAATAGAAATTACGATGACAATACTTCGGCTTTGAGGATTGTTGCTAGCCTGTGCTTTGAATACCAGTTGGATAGGAGAGGAGGATGCGGTACCTTTTATTTGGGAGACGGATATCCACGGATTATCGCTCATAATATCAATCGTCCAGTCGGCGTCTGCCAATAGTGTATTGCTTACATTCCCGCCTTCAAGCGGAAAACATAGGTTACTAACGGTCAGGCCTTGTTTTGTCTGGCTTTCCGATGAATTACAGGCACTCAGAAACGGGAGCATATAAACCATCAGGAAAAGTAAGATTTTACTTTTCCCGATGGATTTGTTTTGTTTTGCTTTAATCATTGATCGAAACAATCTGGCAGTTTAGTAACCAACGTTTTTTGAACTTATCCGTAATTTCGCCATACATTGCATGCCAGAATTTTTTCTGAAGCGGAACATCAACGGTTCCGTCCTGACTTAATGCATGGAAAATTTTATCAAGATCTTCCTGAGTCGCAAATTCCAGAGCAAGTGCGGAAACATTTCCTTCATGGAATTCCATCTGCTCTTCCCGGTCACGTAACATGATTTTATTTCCGTCCGGCAGCACGAAAGAAGCGTGCATAATCTTATCTTCCCAGCGAGGTGTTACTTTTACATGTTCTTTTGCAAGGTGTTGTTTTTCGTCCCCGTAAGTCTGGATTTTAAGTTGTGCACCATCAAAAACTTTCATATAGAAAGCTATTGCATCACTACAATCACCGTCAAAGATTAAGAAAGGTTCAATTTTCATATATGTTCAATATTACATGGTTAGCCTGGGCTCCTTTTGTTGATGAACAAAAAAAGCCTCTATTGTATAAACAATGAGGCTTTCTGAAAAGTTTAATATAATCGGTAACTTATTGAATCGCTCCGACTGCTTTTTGATATTGTGCTACAGCTACCTTATAAGAATAATGGGCCTGTATCATATTG
>JAVWBH010000251.1:0-4531 GCA_036649595.1 Bacteroidales bacterium | reverse complement strand
CGGACTTTTGCCTCCCAGTTCAAGGGTTACCGGCGTTAGATGTGCGGCAGCGCATCCGGCCACATATTTGCCGAACCCGGGGCCACCCGTAAAAAAAATATAATCAAAAGGATGTGAAAGCAAAGCCTGATTGACCGGGATATCCCCTTCAAACAGGGCAATATAGCGTTCCGGGAAATATTCTGAAATCATTTTTGCCATCAGGGCAGAGGTATGGGCAGAAAGAGGGGAGGGTTTAAGTATGATACAATTGCCTGCAGAAATGGCCCCCACCAACGGGCTCATCAGAAGTTGGAAAGGATAATTCCAGGGGGCAATAATTAATACATGCCCGTAGGGCTCATGGATGATACGGCCCTGGCCGGGAAATGTAAAGAGTGAGAAAGGTACCTTACGCGGCTTGCACCACCGCGTAAGGTGTTTAATATGATAATCAATTTCAGAAAGAACAACTTGTATTTCTGTCAGAAAACTTTCTTCCGGCGATTTGTGTAAGTCCAGAAAAAGAGCTTCCGAAATTTCTTTCTCGTATTTCTGGATAACATGTTTTAGTTTCAGGAGTTGGTTTTTTCTCATCTCCGGATCCTTCGTTGCACCGGAAGCGAAAAAATCGCGTTGAAGTTGTATGACAGAGTCAATTCTTTCTTGTATTGTTTTCATCTGATTAAATTAATCTCATAGTCATTGTTATATCTTCTTTTGGGCGATCTCCGGCAGCCGTGGCAGCTTGTTGGATTTTATCAACAATCTCCAATCCTTCGATAACCTCACCGAATACAGTGTATTGGTTGTCAAGATGTGGAGTACCTCCCAGCGTTTTGTATGCTTCACGTTGTTCGGGAGTCAGCATAACCGGTCCGGCTTCTTGTAGTTCGGCTTTTGTCAGAGCGATCAGTTCTTCCTGTAACTGGAACAAACCTTCCTGATCTTTATTGCGGCGCAGATCCATAATCTGTTTGCGGTGTTCGGCCGCCAGGCGATCAAAAATAGCTCTTTCCTGTTGGGCCGAAAGGCTCTGTTGCAATTGGTTGAGTTTGCCTTCGTTGTAAGTATCACCCCATACAATATAGAATTGAGAGCCGGATGATTCTTTTTCCGGATTTACCTGGTCGGCCTGACGTGCAGCGGCCAGCGCTCCTCTTTTATGAAAGAGTTTCGGATAAACGATTTCTGCGGGGATAGTATATCCGGGACCGCCGGTTCCCAGGGATTTGCCTGCCGGAGCTCCTTTTGAGTCAGGATCTCCTCCTTGAACCATGAAGTTTTTAATAACACGGTGGAAAAGGGTATCGTTATAAAAGCCTTCTTTCACCAATTTGATAAAATTATCGCGATGAAGAGGTGTTTCGTCATATAATTTTACTTTGATATCTCCTAAAGAGGTTTCAATCAGAACATATACGTTCTCATTTGAGTTTGCGCTCATAAAATCTGTTATTTGTTAAATAATTGTTGTTACAAAAATAGGAAAAAAGTGGCAGAACATTTCTGTATAAGTATAACAAACAGAATCTGCCGGGCGGCTCAAAAAATATTTCTATCTATGATAATTTAACAAAATAAAAAATATTAGTACATTGCACTAAACGGAATATAACCATGACAAAGAAAAAGTATAAGCTCGGGCTGGCATTGAGTGGCGGAGGGGCGAAAGGATTTGCTCACTGTGGAGCATTAATGGCATTGGAAGAGTTTGGTCTTAAGCCGGACGTGATAGCCGGTACAAGTGCCGGCGCGATTGTGGGTGCTCTGTATGCCGCCGGAAATAAGCCTCAGGAAATAAGTAAAATGTTTATGGGTAAAGAGTTTTCTAACTTTGTTAAATTTTTAATTCCCAAAGCGGGCTTTTTCGATCATTCTCCTTTTATGGATTTTCTGATGGAGTATTTGCACGTAAAAACATTTGAAGAGCTGCAAATACCCTTGCATATCGTGGCCAGTGATCTTGACCATGGGCAAAGTAAGGTTTTTACAACAGGAGAGTTGGCACGTTGTGTATTGGCATCCTGTAGTGTCCCCGTTATTTTTAATCCGGTAGAAATCGATGGCGTACATTATGTAGACGGAGGAATTTTCCGAAATTTCCCAGTGGTGCCTATACGTGATTTATGTGAGAAAGTGATCGGAATAAATGTGAGTCCCCTGATATCGGATGAGTATAAGCAGAATATGATCCATATAGCTCAGCGTTCTTATCATTTCATGTTTAAGGCAAATACGTTTGAAGATAAAGCCTTGTGCGATATGTTGGTCGAAGTGGAGGAGGCGCATCAATACGGTGCTTTTGATCTTGAAAATATTACTCAAATCTTCCGGCTCGGATATGAAGACACGGTGAGGACTTTAGAAGAAACCTATGGATTGACACGGGTAATACCTCCGCATTTATTAGATATGCCCTCTCCGAAAACAACCAAAAAAAGCTGGAAAAAACACCTGGATTTGCGAGGGCGAGGATAAAAACAGAATGCCCGTTATTCCGGAAAAAGGATAACGGGCATTATTTTGTTTTTTTAGAAAAGTCTCATCGCATAAATGAAACTTAGTTCGAGTTTATTTTGTGTATAATTTTCAGCACCGAAAGCTTTCGCGCGATCTGTAAAAGCATATTTACGTCCGGTATACGCCAAATTAACATGTAAATTATCATTCTTGATAGGGTAGAATTCTAATCCGGCAGAATATCCGTAAGCTGTCTGGTATAATCCTTTCTCAACAATACCGGTGGTTTTGTATTTAGAAGCTGTATCCCAGATTCCTTTGGCGAAAATATTCCATTTAGGGGCAAAGCGATAATTCAGTCCAAGTATAACGGCTGTATAATCTGTATTCATTTGCGTATAACCATCTGTTTTATCAGCAACAATACGAGAGATCATCTGTTTGCGGTCCATTTCTTCGCGTGAATACATTAAATCCAAAAACATCCCGAATTTCTTCAGGTTCATAGCAGTACCTAATACCCCATAATACATATTCTTGTTTTTCGCTTCATTTAAAACAGAAGCAGACCAGCGGGTGGCAAACATCTTGTCTGGGCCGAATTTACCATTCCAGTTCACTGTATAAACTAAATCCAGCTTACTGTTTTTTACATTTTCCGGGATTTTTCCATACGTTTTTTCCATAGACTCATTACGGGCACCCAAAACCTGAAACCGGAATTCGTGGTCGGGAGTCAGATGATACCCCAGGTCAATACCGGTTAAAAATGCCACCATATTCTCATGCATGGTGCTGTACTGGTATACATTGATCGGGTTGTCATCAAATTCGATACCCCCGTAGGCGGTACACATTTTTCCGGCAAATAAACGCCATTTCTCATTAAACCGATATCCTACTGCTGCATAGTCTACCTTCAGCGGGAGGTTGTCTACCGTTGAAGACGGATCCGGGAAAGCAGTCAGGCGCTGTTGGTAACGATAATAGATATGTTTATTAATATCACCACGCATTTCAATACGTAACTGATCCATCCGGAATCCTGCAGATTCGAATTTCCCGTCAGGCATGTTTGCATTGAACGATCCTTTGGTGTGAAGATATAGCTGAAACTTTTTTGTCTTACTCTCCGGTTTTAAGATCCGTTCGATCAGAGATTTCTGCTCTTTCTCTTCCGGAACACTCTGAGCAGACAAGACTGCCCCATATCCCACTAATAATGATAGTGCGAAAATTTTTCTCATAAACAATGACATAAAATAATAATTAAGGATTCGGTTGAGGGTAAAAAAAGACGTAGCAGAGGAGAACCGGCTACGTCTTTTTATTCATATTTTTCCACGAAGTTAATGGCGTCCCCATACGGAAACAGCTGCCCTTGAATGATGACTCGGGCGATGGCGATCGTGTCGATCTCCTTTTCTACGTGGTTTTGCTTTGTAATAAAAGACAATTTCCTTGATAATTCTTTTATGTCCGCGCAGGTCTATTTCTCTGGTTTCTCCGCCTGCGGGAATATATTTGGACATTCTTATTTCCTGCGAAGAGCCATCTAAAAAGCGAACGATCACTTTTTTGAATTCAACAGGATTCTCTTTTACATGAATTTTGATGCGAGAAAAATATCCTTTGTGAGCAGAACGGATAACATCCCGCTCGGTATGAAGACTAACGGATCTCTCTCCTAACTTTTGCCATCGGCCAATACGTTGTGCAGACGCATAAGGGGCAACACAGACCATCATTAAGAGAAGCAGAAATGTAATTTGTTTTTTCATAATAAAAAGCAATTGATTAATCACAACACAACATTATGAATAATATCGTTGTTGTTCTGCGCAAATCTATGGGGTAAACCGTAGAATAGCAAAAGTTTGAATTTAATTTGAGGTTGTTTAACGGCCTTTTTTCTAAAAACAATATTAGTTAACTTATTAGGCACACTTTGTTATTTTTTCTCTTCGATTTTTTCTTCTTGAGTAACCTTTTTCTGGTTAGGGACAGCAAAAAGGATACTACATACCCCGATTAGCCCGAGTCCGGCAACTAAAAGTCGGGTTTTGCTATCATCCAGAAAAAAGAAAAT
>JAVWBH010000250.1:0-4559 GCA_036649595.1 Bacteroidales bacterium | reverse complement strand
GAAAAAAGAAAATAGATATAGAAATCATTGTAACCATACATGCGATGGATGTTAATTTCGTGGTCATGCTGACACCTTCCTTATTATGATAGCGTTTTATGTATTTTCCTAGCCAAGAAGCATTCAGTTTGCGATGTAATGTTTCCGAACTATGGTAAAAAAGCCACGAGGCCAGTAAAAGAAACGGGGTGGTAGGAAGTCCCGGTACAAAAATGCCGATAACACCTAGTGTTACGGCCAGACATCCTCCAATGATATAACTTATTTTTTTCATCTTCATGCAATTATTTTTCTGACAGCATGGTCAATAGCTCCATCAATATAATCTTTTGTCGGGGATTTTATCAATGGGGTCAGTATATAACGACCTTGTGTGTACATATCTGTTAGTTTTGTAAAAGTACAAGCTCAAGCTGGAATCCACAAATCTGGATTTAATATAACGGGGTATTTACTAATACTTTTTTCGCCAAATGATGTGAACAATTATTTAATCCAATTGTTTAACCAATACCAAATTTTTCAAGTTAAAGAATTTATTACAATTACCTGACGAAATCTAAGTAAGTGCAAATTGTTTTCCGAAAGGAAAAAATACCTGATTTTAGCGAATCGGGTATTTTTTTCTAATTTTCGATTTTCCTCGACAATAATATTTAAAAATTTCCGGTTATACAGGGCTGTATCATGAATAACGAATTGAAGGATGGTTTATTTGACTATCTTTGCGCCGCTTTAAATAATAGATATGGTATCAGCAGACGGACTTACAGTAGAATTTGGCGGATCAGCGCTATTCGAGAATATATCATTTGTAATCAACGAAAAAGATCGCATCGCATTGATGGGGAAAAACGGAGCCGGGAAATCTACCCTCTTGAAAATATTGGCAGGAGAGCGGCAACCCACCCGAGGTAAAGTTTCTTATCCTAAAGATACGGTGATTGCTTATTTGCCTCAGCATTTGCTGACTCAAGACGGTCGGACCGTATTTGAAGAGGCGTCACAGGCTTTTGTGCACCTTTTTGAAATGGAAAACGAAATCAATATGCTAAACGACGAACTGGCAACCCGTACTGATTACGAGTCAGATGATTATATGGCGCTTATTGAAAAGGTATCCACATTAAGTGAAAAATTCTATACAATTGATATGACCCATTTTGATGAGGATGTTGAGAAGACATTGCTCGGACTTGGGTTTAAACGGGAAGATTTTCCAAAGCAAACCTCTGAATTTAGTGGTGGCTGGCGTATGCGTATCGAGTTGGCCAAGATGTTATTGCAAAAACCCGATGTAATTTTGCTCGATGAGCCGACAAACCATTTGGATATTGAATCAATACAATGGTTGGAAGATTTCCTTGTAGAGAGTGGAAAAGCCGTGGTTGTTATCTCTCATGACCGGGCCTTCGTAGATAAGATCACGACTCGTACCATTGAAGTAACAATGGGGCGCATCTATGATTATAAGGTAAATTATTCGAAATATCTGGAACTTCGTAAAGAACGTCGCGAACAGCAGATGAAGCAGTATGAAGAACAACAGAAAATGATTCAGGAAAATGTTGACTTTATCGAACGCTTTAAAGGAACTTATTCTAAGACACTGCAGGTGCAGTCGCGTGTTAAGATGTTGGAGAAACTTCAGATCATCGAAGTAGATGAAGAGGATACATCTGCGCTGCGTCTGAAATTTCCACCTTCACCACGCTCGGGTAATTATCCTGTTTCTGCAGAAAACGTGGGTAAAAGTTATGACGATAAGACCGTTTTTCAGAAAGCCAACTTTATGATTGAGCGCGGTCAGAAAATCGCCTTTGTCGGCCGAAACGGAGAAGGAAAGTCTACGCTCGTAAAATGTATTATGAAAGAATTAGAACACGATGGTGTTCTGACCCTTGGTCATAATGTACAGATCGGGTATTTTGCCCAGAATCAAGCTTCTTTGCTGGATGAAGAGTTAACCGTATTCCAGACTATCGATGATGTTGCTAAAGGGGAGATCCGAAATAAGATTAAAGATTTGCTGGGTGCATTTATGTTTGGCGGAGAAGCCTCTACTAAAAAGGTAAAAGTATTATCCGGGGGTGAACGAACACGCCTGGCAATGATTAAGTTATTGTTAGAGCCTGTTAATCTGTTGATTCTGGATGAGCCGACAAACCACCTGGATCTGAAAACAAAGGATATTCTCAAATCTGCTCTGAAAGATTTTGACGGAACAATGATTGTTGTGTCTCATGACAGGGATTTCCTTGACGGATTAGTTGATCGTGTATATGAGTTCGGAAATCAGAAAGTGACAGAGCATCTGGAAGGAATTTATGAATTCATGGAACGAAAGAAAATGGATAATTTGCGCGAATTAGAACGTGCAAAAAAATAAAAGCCAAAAGCCACCCCGCAAACTTAAGTTTGACTGGGTGGCTTTTAGTTTTTAAAGGATATTTGATTTAAATTTGTTTTATCAAATAAGTAGATATCCGGAAAATGAAATCAGCATGGAAATGGGCACGGCGCCTAATTATTTTTTTCTTTGTTTCGACAATTGGGATGACTTTGATTTACCGGTTTATACCGGTATATGTAACTCCTTTGATGCTTATCCGTTCGGTCGAACAGGTTATGGGCGGAAAAGAGTTGATATGGCATCATTCATGGGTACCCTTGGATCGTATTAATCCGGCATTAGCCAGAGCGGTAGTAGCTTCTGAAGACAACTTGTTTCTGGAACATCACGGATTCGATTTCAGAGCGATCAAACAGGCTACGATGGAGAATAAAAAACGAAAACGCCCCAGGGGCGCAAGCACGATTTCTCAACAGACCGCTAAAAATGTGTTTTTATGGCCCCGTTCCTCCTGGATAAGAAAAGGATTAGAGGTATATTTTACTTTTCTGATAGAAGTGTTGTGGGGTAAAGAGCGTATTATGGAAGTTTATTTAAATAGTATGGAAACCGGAAATGGCTTATACGGGGCGGAGGCAGTAGCGAAATATCATTTTAAGACAACCGCTAAAAAGCTGACGCGTGCCCAATGTGCCTTAATTGCTGCTACCTTACCAAATCCGATACGTTTTAATTCGGCCAAACCATCTGCCTATATTTTACGGCGTCAGGGGCAGATCCTTTCATTAATGGGAAAGATAGGCCCTGTTGAATTTTAGTAATAAATAATACCAATGAAGAACTTAATTTTCGAAGATTGGGGTTTGATCCCTTATCCAGAAGCACTAAACCGGCAAACGAATTATTTTAATGAGGCAATTGCCGCAAAATCAAATAATACGGGGGTTACCAGCCGATGGATATTTTGCGAACATCCTCCGGTTCTCACAACCGGAAAACATGGAAACCGGGAGAATCTTCTTTATACACAACAAGATCTTGAATCTAAAAATATTTCTTTGTATGAGACCGGACGGGGAGGTGATATTACTTTTCACGGCCCCGGACAGCTGGTTGCTTATCCGATTTTAGATTTAGAAGAGGCTCGAATGGGATTGAGATCGTATATTTTTTTTCTTGAAGAGATTGTTATCCGGACTTTGGCTGAATATGGGATTCGTGGCGAAAGGGTAGAAGGGGCCTCCGGTGTATGGCTTGATAAAAATACTTCGCGCGAACGGAAAATCTGTGCTGTCGGTGTAAAGAGCAGTCGTTATATCACGATGCACGGTTTGGCTTTTAACATAAATACCGATTTGTCTTATTTTTCATTGATAAACCCGTGCGGATTTATAGATAAAGGCGTTACTTCTCTTGAACAAGAAATCGGTTCAAAACAGAGTTTGGAAATCATTCGAGAGAAGTTATGTAAACATGTTCTTCTGTTACTGAAATGAAATTTCTTTTTGTAACTTTGTATATGAACCGCACCTGAGATAAATGAGAGGAGGAATGATTTTTTTCGTATTTTCAAGGGGATAAAACAAAGAAGAATATGGTGAATATAGGAAAATATAATACGATGAGAGTCGTAAAGTCGCTTGATTTTGGTATTTACATGGATGGAGGCGATGGCCTGGAGATTCTGATGCCAAAGCGATATGTGCCGGAAGGCACTGAAATTGATGATGAACTGGAGTGTTTTGTTTATCTTGATTCTGAAGATCGTTTTCTGGCAACGACCGAGAAGCCATATGCGACAGTCGGCGAATTTGCCCTTCTTCGTGTTAATTCGGCTAATCAGGTGGGCGCCTTTATGGATTGGGGCGTTTCTAAAGAATTATTGGTGCCTTTCCGTGAACAACGGATTGCAATGGAAGAGGGTAGAAGTTATTTAGTTTATATTTATGAAGATCAGGTATCCCGACGTATTGCCGGATCAGCCAAGCTGAATAAGTTTCTGGATAATGTGCCGCATGAATATAAACCGAATGAGGAGGTTGACCTAATAATTATGAAACGTACCGATATCGGCTATAAAGTAATTATAAACGGTCTTCATACCGGAATGATTTATCATAACCAGATTTTTAAACCGGTTAATATCGGCGATAAAGTAAAAGGATATATAAAAGAGATCAGACCGGACGACAAAATCGATGTCATG
>JAVWBH010000249.1:0-4568 GCA_036649595.1 Bacteroidales bacterium | reverse complement strand
ATTTACAGCATAAATATGGGGCGTATCCCATTAATTATTAAAATTATGCAAGAACTAATCGACAAAATCGAAGCCACTATGGCTACATTTCAGGCTGATGCTAAACTTCAGGCTGAAAAAGGAAACAAAGCAGCTGGAACAAGAGCACGTAAAGCAGCTCTTGAAGCGATGAAACTTTTGAAAGAATTCCGTAAGGTTTCTGTAGAAGAATCAAAAAACTAATTTCATTGTGCTTTACCACATCCTAAACCTCGCTCATGCGGGGTTTTTTATTTTCTTTGCATACCAAACAGATATTAAAGGTAAAACATGAATCCGACCCGTTTTTTTCTGCTCCTGATTATAAGTATATTTACGTTTAGTCTTAAAACACAAGCGCAAATACCAACTGACTCACTTCGTATCAGTTTACTGACTGCGTCTCCCGGATCTGAAGTGTATGAAAAATTCGGCCATACCGCTCTTCGGGTACAAGATTTGTCGGGGAAAACCGATCTCGTATTCAACTACGGGTTGTTTAGCTTCAATTCGCCGAACTTCATTTACAGGTTTGTGAAAGGAGAAACCGACTATCAGCTGGGAATTACCGAATTTCCATATTTCACCATGGAATATGCAATGCGCGGATCAGCTGTCACAGAGCAGATACTAAATATTCCGGCAGACGAAGCCTCCCGCATCTTCCGTGCATTAATGGAAAACTACCGGCCGGAAAACCGGGTATACCGATATAATTTCTTTTTCGATAATTGCTCAACACGCCCGCGGGACATCATTGCCCGAAACTTATCCGATTCGATACATTATCAGGAGAGTGCTTCACAGGCATCTTTTCGTGAATTGGTTTATGACAAAACGGGAGCTGAGTCATGGCTTTCCTTTGGTATCGACCTTACTTTAGGAGCGAATGCCGACCGCAAAGCATCTTACCGGGAAGCAATGTTCCTCCCCGAAATTTTATTAGAAGCTTTTTCAACGGCAACCATCGGCGGCAAACCGCTGGTTAATGAAACAATCATATTAGTAGAAGAGGAACCCGCTCAACCTAAAAAAGAACCGTTCTTTACATCGCCGCCAGTTGTTTGCTGGGGCTTCTTTATCCTGATATTACTCCTGTGTTTCTTTGAATTACGACGTAATAAGATTTTTCGTCCGGCCGATACACTGATTTTCGGAATGGCGGGAATAGCAGGCTGTATCTTATTCTTTTTGAATTTCATTTCAGTGCATCCCGCTGTCGACGATAATTTCAATTGTATCTGGCTTCAGCCGCTACATTTGTTTGCCGCAATAGCTGTATGGGTAAAATCATTAAAAAGAGTTCTGTATTATTATCATTTTGTTAACTTTGTAGCCTTGTTGTCGTTGCTGTTATTCTATGGACTGATACCACAGTATTTTAATGCTGCCTTCTTTCCTTTGATTGGGGTGCTTATGCTTCGCTCAGCAATCCACATAATTTTGAGACTGAAAAACCATCGTTGATGAATCGTTTCTTAACATCCCTTATTGTCGTACTTGCTGCGACCAACCTGAATGCGCAGCCCTTGTCTGAGCTTCCGAAGTTGGTGGTGGGGATTACTGTCGACCAGTTACGGGGAGACTACCTGAACTATCTGTATAATGCGTTCGGAGAGAAAGGATTCAAACGGTTGATCCAAAACGGGCTACTGTATGAAAATGTAGCCTTTGATTTTGATCGTCCCGACCGGGCATCTGCCATGGCCACTCTTTTTACCGGCGCTTATCCCAACTATAACGGTATAATAGCCAATACCCGCTTTAATCCGGCTAACCTGCGTACCGAATCGATCATGCATGATCTGAAGTACATGGGCAATTATACATCCTTGTCGGTTTCACCCAATTGCATTCTGACCTCGACCCTGACCGACGAACTGAAAGTTGCGTCCGACGGACTGAGCCGTATCTATGCAATTGCACCGGATATGGAACAGGCTCTGATCGGAGCCGGTCATGCCGCCGACGGCGCTTTCTGGATTGATAATATCAACGGTAAATGGGCTACGACCACCTTTTATAAAGACGTACCCTTTTTTGTCGACAGATATAACCGGGTAGATGCACTCGACAAGCGGATTGATGATATTACCTGGGAGCCGATGCTTCCTGTCAGCGCCTATAAATTCATTCCGTATCTTTCGAGCGACTGGAGTTTCAAACATTCTTTTGCCCGAATAAAAAAAGACCAGTACAAGCTTTTTAAAACCAGTGCTCTGGTAAATGAAGAGGTAAATCGCTTTGTTGAGTTATTCTTAAAAAATGCCGGTCTGGCAAAGAATAACAATCCCGACTTTCTAAGCATCACCTATCATGCGGGGACCTATCAGAATGGAAGTGCCCAGCAGTATTCACTGGAAACGCAGGATACTTATCTTCATCTGGACAAAACGCTGGGAAACCTGCTTGATATGATTGATAAGACGGTTGGGCTGAATAATACGTTTATTTTCCTGACCTCTACCGGAAATTTCGACACTCAGGTAAAACCGGCTTCCCGATACAACATACCGAGCGGAGAGTTTCACCCGGAACGTTGCACGGCCCTTCTGAACACATACCTGATGGCATTGTTCGGTCAGGAAAACTGGGTTACCGGATATCATAATCAACAAATCTACCTGAACCGCAGGATTATCGAAGATAAAAAGATAGACCTGAACGAAATTCAGACCAAAGCAGCCGAATTCGTTATTCAGTTTTCCGGTGTACAAGATGTTGTAACGGCACACCAGTTACTACACGGAAACTGGAATCAAACCATAAACCGATATCGCAACGGATTCCATCGCAAACTCTCGGGAGATCTGATTCTGGCTATTCAGCCCGGATGGGAAATCATACTCGACAGTAATTTACAAGATACCCGCACGGTGCGGGTTGACGGTATTCCGGCTCCGCTGATTTTATTCGGGCCGCAAATCAAACACGAAAAGGTAGCAAGAGTTATTGACGCCACAGAATTGGCCCCTACCGTTTCAAAAGTGCTTCGGATACGTTCGCCAAATGCGTGTAATGCACTTCCCCTGCCGGAAGTACGTTAAAACATTTTCCGAAAATATCTTTATAAAAAAAATAAAACATTACATATATGGGATTTAATGATTTCCTGAAAAAAATCTTCGGAAACAAATCACAAAGAGACCTGAAAGAGATTCAACCTTACGTAGATAAGATCAATGAGATCTATCCGGAGATTGAAGCGCTTTCTAATGATGAATTACGTAACCGTACACAACAGGTTATGCAACGCCTTCAAGACGCTGTAGCGGCAGAACGCGAACAAATTGCAAACCTGAAAGAGGGTATCGAAGATCAGGATATTGAAGAGCGCGAGAAAAAATGGTCGGAAATCGATCTTTTGGAAAAAGCGATCATTGATAAATATGAAGAAGTTCTGGAAGCTGCTATTCCGGAAGTATTCGCTATTGTAAAAAATACGGGATACCGTTTCACCAACTCGGATGAGATCGAGGTAACCGCAACAGATTTCGACCGCGAACTGGCGGTAACGAAAGATTTTGTACGTATCGAAGGCGACAAGGCTATTTACGCTACGACATGGAAAGCCGGCGGAAACGATATGAAATGGGCGATGACCCATTATGATGTACAGCTGTTTGGTGGTGTGGTACTTCACAAAGGTAAAATCGCAGAGATGGCAACCGGTGAGGGTAAAACATTGGTAGCAACCCTTCCTGTATTCCTGAACGCGCTTACCCGCAACGGGGTACACGTAGTTACGGTAAATGATTATCTGGCAAAACGTGACTCGGAATGGATGGGGCCGTTGTATATGTTCCATGGCTTGTCTGTAGATTGCATCGACCGTCACCAGCCGAATTCGGATGCTCGCCGCAAAGCTTATGAGGCAGACATCACATTCGGTACAAACAATGAATTTGGTTTCGATTACCTGCGTGACAACATGGCCATCAGCCCGAAAGACCTGGTACAACGCAAACACAATTATGCGATTGTCGATGAGGTTGACTCGGTATTGATCGATGATGCACGTACTCCGTTGATTATTTCAGGACCGGTGCCGAAAGGAGAAGACCAGATGTTCGAACAGTTCTGCCCACGCGTAGAAACAATCGTAAAAGAACAAAAAAATATGACCACCAAATTATTGGTGGAAGCGAAACAGAAACTGGCATCCGACGACGCAAAAGTACGCGAAGAAGGAGCTCTTCTGCTTTACCGTACTTACAAAGGTTTGCCAAAGAACTCGGCTTTGATCAAGTTCTTGAGTGAGCCGGGCGTAAAAGCATCGATGTTGAGAGCGGAAGAGATCTATATGGCCGACAATAACCGTCAGATGCATATTGTAACGGATCCTTTGTACTTTGTTATCGATGAGAAAAATAACAGCATCGAACTGACAGACAAGGGTATCGACCTGTTGACCGGAAATTCGGACGACCCAGAATTCTTTGTTCTTCCGGATATTGGTTCTCAGATTTCAGAACTGGAACATGCCGCTTTGTCGGATGAAGAAAAACAGATCAAGAAAGATGAGCTGATGCAAAACTACGTGGTAAAAG
>JAVWBH010000248.1:0-4576 GCA_036649595.1 Bacteroidales bacterium | reverse complement strand
TGGAAAATAATTTAAAAGGTATTATCGCAGTTTCCGGATTATTAGCCGTCATGACAATGGGGGCAGCGATCTTTAAATTTTACCCGGTCTTAGCCAACCGTTTATCCGTAAAGTTTCAGAAGCTCTGGATTGCAGCAGAATTAATCTTATTCGTTCTCGTCGGTGCTACTGTTGATATCAACTATGTAAAAACGGCGGGAGTGAGTGCCGTTTTGGTGATTCTGGGAGCATGGATTTTCAGAATGGCCGGCGTAGCTGTTGCGCTGATAAAAACCCCTCTTTCCTGGAGGGAACGGCTCTTTTGTATGAATGCATATTCTCCCAAAGCTACCGTACAAGCTGCCATCGGCTCCATACCGCTGGCTCTCGGATTACCATGCGGGAAAATTATATTAACCGTAGCTGTATTGGCAATCTTAATAACCGCTCCTTTGGGAGCATTCGGTATTGACGCGAGTTATAAAAAACTATTGAGTCAGGACGAATAACAGCATCCCCTCCGGTTCACCCGGCAAGTATCTTTCACGGCGCAGAGCAACCGTAACAGGCTGGTACCCGGATAAGCATTTTTACAAATTATCGTAAATTAGAATCTGAATATAATTGGAAAGAATATGATTAGGCAAGATTATCTGATGGCTATGATTGAACAGTTTTTCAAAGCAATCGCCCGTTTAGTAAAGTTACGGAATTCAGAACCGGAAAAGGTTATGCCTATTTTGGAGGACTTATATACCGACTATTTGAAACATGACCGGGATTTTTTCCTGACATCTGATTTAACTGCTATTTTACAAACATTTGCCGGCTCAGAAAAAGAGATAGCACAAACGGAAATGTTGGCGGAATTATTCTATCGTGAACTGCAGATATTCGGTCCCGCTGCCAATCAGCATTTACCGGGACAATTGCTTCAACTTTATGATTATATCGACAAACAAACACGTGAATATTCGATCGAACGCATGAACCGCCGTAAAGAGATTGAGCTATTAATCGGAGGTATGTAAAATATTATATCAATAAAACAATGCACTTAAATCTTTGCAATGGATAAGACAAATGAGTCTGGACAGCCGTTGCCTAGCTTCATTTGCCTGTCATGATCCATATATTCAACCTCATACATGGGTTTTATAATCTTATCTACTTCATTTTATAGTTCCAATGATTGGCATTGAATGTATGTATTCATTCTTTTCTAACTCCTCAACCATAAACTGAGCAATCTGCCTCCTCGAAATAGAGAAAGACAAGTTTGTTTCGCCAAAGCTAACCGCAACTTTTCCCGTATCAGTATCTTTGGGTGCGATAAATCGTACAATTGTCCAGTCTAAATCAGATGTCACTATATTATTCGCAATTTCAATCAATTCTTTTTTTGTTTTTGGAAGAAATATTTTTGCAATAAATCCGGGCAAAACCGTAATCAGGGATTTCCGATCTCTTGAGAAACGAACGCTTGGCGTAGCCCAGTCAATAAGACGCCTTACCTTTTCCTCCTTCATTGCTCTTAATATATTCAAATGCCCTTTTAAAGATTCGAAGTTCGGATAATTATATTTCATGGGAATCCCGATACAGCTTATTATAGCGTCACTTCCGTGTATGGTTTCTTTTATCCGGCTATAGTCATCCAGACTACCTTCGATTATAGTCAGGTTAGAATGACTAATTCTGATCTTTTTTTGATTACGGACATATGCTCTGACCTTATATTCCTTTTTCAAACAATATTCAACCACGAAATGCCCTATTCCTCCGGTTGCTCCAAATACGACAATTGTCATTTCTATTTTTTTATTTTGTAAATACCCAATTTTCTTTTTATAAAGATAGGCTCAAAGTTAAGATATACCAAAATACGGTCTGGCATAAAATGGATCCCTTCCGGCGATTTTTTAATACCTCCTGCTTTTTCCCGCGTACCGGCTCACCCGATATTTAGTGGGGGAATAGATAATTATTTAATCTTTGAGGGATGGAAATAACTGGTTTAATGCCATCGTAATATTTTCTCATTTTGGGTAAATATAATACGTTTAATATCCACCTTAAGCGACTGTTCAAATTCCGGGTACCATTATACTTCTATTGGGCAACAAGATTGCGCACACCGTACGGAGTTCTTCCGCACACCGTACGCAATCCTTCCGCGTAGCGTACGCAATCCTTCCGCGTGCCGTACGGTGTATTGAAGGATTCCGTACGGTGTATTGAAGAACTCCGTACGGTGTGCGAAAGAACGACAGAAGAAAAATAAAAAGACAAACTTTATTTACAAAAAGACACGATTTGGAGGTGTTAGTCTTTTGATTGATGTTTTATTAGAAAAAATATTATATTTGAGTAGATTTGAATAATATTGATTTTAATTAAACAATATTGATAAAATGAAAAACTTTAAATTTTTATTGGCGTGCCTGGGAATCTGGGTATTGGTGGGAGGATGTAAAGAAGAAACCGGTTACGACTATATTGATCCTGTGCCCCCGGAGGTTTGGCCATTTGGTTTGGAATTAAAAGAATACGAAACGCACCTTTATGTTTTGGGATATGGTGAGAAAATACCTGAATCAAGTGAAGAGGAGTACATTTACCTTCGTGAAATTTCCGAAGGTAAATATGAGGGAAGTATTTGCTATGATAAGGGCGATTGGTGGATGCCCGATTTTTCAGAGAAGATTGTCTCTTTAGATGTACCCAAAGAGGGTTTGCCAATATTATTATCGGGTAAATTTAATGAAGAAGGGGATCTGGCCGGTCCTTACCGATTTACCGTTTATTCAATTACTGCAAAATAACAAAATATATGCCATTGAAATTTTTATTTGGAAGTATCCTGTGTATTGGGATTTCCGGTAGTTCTCTCTTGATGGGCGCTGATATCCATCTTCCGGAAGACGCTGTTGTGATAGCCGGCGCAGACTCTTTAACCTCTTATCAGATCATTAATAATGATTATGCTGCCGGAAAATCATTTAATCATCTTATTTCAACAAAAGTATATTATCCGGAAATTGCGGAGCTCAACCACATTGGCGGCCGGGTAATGGTTTCTTTTAAAATCAATGAGTATGGGCGGCCTGTTCAGAGTAAAGTAGAATCGGCTACGCACTTAAGATTGAATACAGAATTGCTGCGGGTTGTAAACCGAATTCCGACAACTATCCTGAAAGAGGTGAAATTGAAGCAGGGGGAAGGGCCGTTTCTCGTTTCTGTTGATTTTGTTTCTGAAAATCAGGATACTACTAAAACAGTAGATAAGCTGGCTCAATATCCGGGCGGGACGGCGGCTTATCGTGCGTTTATGAATGAAAATGCGACTATCCCTCTGTTGGTAGGAGATAAAACTATCAAGGGATCGGCGATGGTGTGTGTGGATGTTACGGAAACCGGGCAGATCATGAATCCTGAAATCCTGAAATCTTCCAATCCGCAGATAAACGCCGAGGCATTGCGGATGGTCGGGTTGATTGATTCACTCATTCCGGCAAAACGGTATGGAAAGGATGTAGCCAGTAAGTATGTTTTTCAGGTTCGGGCCGGCGATAAATTTAAGGAGGCTGCGCAAAATGATTCGAGTGATATCTTGATGAGTGTAGATATTATGCCCGAATTTCCGGGTGGAAAAAAAGCCCTTCTTCAGTATATAAGAGAGAATATACGATACCCCGTTAATATGATCCGTATCCCCATATCGGGTGATATTCGTGTGATTGCGTCATTTGTTATTGATAAGGACGGCACGGTAACGGATCCGATGATTGTAAGAAGTCCGTTGCCCGGATCTGAATTTGATGAGGAAGCATTACGCCTCTTAAACGAAATGCCGGCCTGGACACCCGGATATCAGGGTGGTAAACCGGTGCGCGTGCGCCATACGCTGCCGTTTACTTTTCGCAAAACTGCAGGGAAAACGGTAACCAAACGTTTGATGGGCACCTCTGTCCGGTTTTAAATGCCCCATAATCTTTAAAATATACCATGAAAAAACTACTACTGTTTATCGTAATCTTGTCGCAGGGATCTCTTCTTTGTGGAATGGGGCCGGGAGTTCCTGTGAATTTGAAAAGCGAACATCTCGAAAATCCGTTGGGGATCGATTGTGCCACGCCGCGGTTATCCTGGCAGTTGGGCGATTCAGCACCGGGAGCGCGCCAAAAGGCATATCGTATTATTGTCGGAACAGATTCATTGCGTGTGCAACAGGATCAGGGCAATATGTGGGATACCCGAAAGACTGATTCAGAAAAGATGCTCGTTTCGTATGGCGGAAAAGCGCTCGGACCATTTACGAAATATTATTGGAAAGTCATTACCTGGGATCACCAAAATAAACAGGCTTCGGCGGCTATCCGTACTTTCGAAACCGGTATGATGTCGATGGACAACTGGCAAGGAAGCTGGATAAAAGACAACGAGGATGCCGGGCATAAGCCGGCACCCTATTTCCGGAAAGAACTTGCACTTGATAAAAAAGTGAAATCGGCCCGGGCGTATATCGCAGCAGCCGGATTATATGAATTGTATCTGAACGGCGAGAAGGTGGGCAATCACCGGTTAGACCCGCTTT
>JAVWBH010000247.1:2645-4590 GCA_036649595.1 Bacteroidales bacterium | reverse complement strand
TTGCAAGCCATTGCGAATAATAAGGGAGCGTAACCACCTGTTCGGGGCAGCGGTCTTTCATCACACTGGAGTAAACAACCGGCTCTGTGGGATCGAGGCGAAAAACGAAATCTTTTGTCGCATAGCCGGATACCTGCTGAAAGTTAAGGTATTTTCCGCTTCCATTATCTACCAGAAAAGGCAGTGTGAGATAAACACTGTCGGGATAATCGCCATATTTATACTCTTTGGGATGCGCATCTTTATAACTTTGCTGGATTTCACTCAGCGGACTGCGGTAATAACTATTTTTTTCATGAGGAGAATGCTCGGGAGCCCAGTAACATTTATGGTCTGCTTTAAAATGAACCTCAGTCATATCGCCGCTAATCACAACATTTTGATACCCTCTGAGCCAATAACGAATGGCGATCCCTTCATCATAAGCCCGAAATATAATATCCATCTCCTGGCCGTTCTTCTGCACCTTTACCACCATTTCATTGTATCGGTCGCTTTCATTATGGTATTGATCCAGCGCGAAATTATACGGTACTTTATCATACTGCATCTGGATGCCAATTAGGTGTAAAGCAGAATCCATCGGATTATTTTCCAATTGGACCCCTAACCGGGAAGGCTCAATAAGCGTATCATTCTTATAAATGATCTGATACCATGGCACACCCTGCTTGTCCAGTGTAAATGTAACCACAATATTCTTGTCGGGAGAAGTAAATTCGGGGATCTCACGATCGCAACTTCCAAAGAGCACGATCGACAAGAACAGTAATAAAATAAACCGCATTCGTTGTATGATAATGAATTCTTATACAAAATTAAGTGAAAACATGCGCCTTAGCAAACAAATTGACAAAGAAACAAGACATTAACGCACATAAAGTAAAATTATTGTGGATAAAAAGGGATTGAGTGTTTAATTTTATTCAAATTTCATTATATTGCGCAGGTTATGGTTTTCAACCACATACACAATTACTCATCACAAATAACCGATTTACATGAACCAGCAGATCAAACAAATAGCGGAGCGCTTAAAAGGTCTCCGTGAAGTTCTGGACATAGAGGTAGAAGAGATTGCCTCTGTCTGTGGGTTAACAGCAGAGCAATATCTACAGATCGAATCAGGCGAAAACGATATACCGGTGAGTATTCTTCACCAGATCAGCCAGCATTACAGCATGGAACTTTCCACTCTTATGTTTGGCAACGAAGCGCATATGAGCAGCTACTATCTCACACGTGCAGGCAACGGCCCCACCGTAGAAAGAAGATCGGCATACAAATACCAGTCTCTTGCATCCGGATTTAAAGGCGGAGTAGTAACACCGTTTTTGGTTACGGTTGAGCCTGATGAAAACAAAGAGCTGACGCTTAATCAACATAACGGACAGGAGTTCAATATGGTATTAAAAGGGACGATGCTTCTCCATATCAATGGGAAAGAGCTGATTCTGAATGCGGGAGACTCTATTTATTTTAATTCATCATTACCTCACGGGATGAAAGCACTGGAGGGTAAACAAGTACAATTTTTAGCAGTAATCATCTAATTTTTTACCGCTTATCTTTATAATCACATAGCGTATGCTTGAAAAGTTTCTGAAGCAGACCCAGTTCTCCGGACAGGAGGATTTCATGGATCATTTCAAAATAGAAGTTCCCGATTGTTTTAATTTCGGGTATGATGTAGTTGACGCGTGGGCCCAGACACACCCCGATAAAAAAGCGTTGTGCTGGACGAATGACAAAGGTGCATTTCACCAATTCAGCTTTGCAGAAATAAAGCAGGAAAGTGATAAGACAGCTTCTTATTTCCAATCGCTCGGTATTGGGCGCGGAGACAAAGTAATGCTGATCCTAAAGCGCCGGTTTGAATTTTGGTTTGCCATTATCGCACTTCATAAACTGGGAGCTACCGTCATTCCCGCTACACATCTGCTGA
>JAVWBH010000247.1:0-2635 GCA_036649595.1 Bacteroidales bacterium | reverse complement strand
AAAAGATATTATCTACCGTAACAATGCGGCAAGCATTAAAATGATTGTCGCCGTAGGAGAAGAAGAGGTATTGAATCATATTGAAAAATCACGATCTCAATCCCCTACACTCGAACACCTTGTATCGGTAGGACCTAATATTCCGGAAGGCTGGCTTGATTTTCACGGCGGCATTGAAAACGCCCAACCCTTTATCCGGCCGGAGACTCCCAATACAAATGAGGATATCTCCTTATTATATTTCACTTCCGGCACTACCGGCGAGCCAAAAATGGTTGCCCACGATTTTACCTATCCTTTAGGTCATATTATCACGGGAAGCTACTGGCACAACCTGCATGAAGATTCACTTCACCTGACACTTGCCGATACGGGATGGGGAAAAGCCGTATGGGGAAAACTTTACGGACAATGGATCGCGGGAGCAAACGTATTCGTATATGATTTCGATAAGTTCGCACCGGCAGACGTATTGCATATGATTCATAATTTCAGAATCACATCCTTCTGTGCCCCTCCTACCGTTTTTCGATTTCTGATACGCGAAGACCTGACTAAATTCGATATCTCATGCCTGAAATATTGTACAATTGCAGGAGAAGCTCTGAATCCGAAGGTTTACGACGAATGGTATCGCTTAACCGGTATTCGCCTAATGGAAGGGTTCGGCCAAACAGAAACCACCCTTACAATTGCCACTTATCCGTGGATCACCCCGAAACCGGGCTCGATGGGCGTTCGGAATCCGCAATACGACGTTGACTTGCTGACCTCAGACGGACGGTGGGCCGAAGATGGAGAACAAGGGCAAATCGTTATTCGCACACATGGCAAGAAAGTACTCGGCCTGTTTAGCGAATACTACCGGGATCCGGTCAAAACCCACGAAGCCTACCGCGACGGCTTATATTACACAGGCGATGTAGCATGGAAAGACGAGGACGGTTATTTCTGGTTCGTTGGCCGTGCAGACGACGTTATCAAAAGCTCAGGCTATCGCATCGGACCGTTTGAAGTAGAAAGCGCCTTGATGACTCACCCGTCGGTAGTAGAATGTGCCATTACGGGAGTACCGGATGAAGTTCGCGGCCAAGTTGTTAAAGCAACGATCGTACTGGCCACAACCTTTAAGGAACAAGCAGGAGAAGAACTCATAAAAGAGTTGCAGGAGCACGTAAAACGGGTAACGGCACCTTATAAATATCCGCGCGTGATTGAGTTTGTTGAAGAGTTGCCAAAAACAATCAGCGGAAAGATCCGGCGCGTAGAAATCAGAAATAAAGAAGGAAAGCAATAAATCTTGATCAGAAGAGGCGAACATAACCTCTTTATCATTGTTAGATTGATAGATAACTAATAAAAACAGATCATGAAAGAGGAGAATAAAAACTGGTTTGTAAGCACTTCCGAACTCGACGGTCAGGAAATTATTACACGAGGCAGACGCCATTTGAACTACGTAAAGGATTCGGGTAAATATACCGAGCGGGTAGAAATCGAATGGAGCTATAAACCGCTGTCTAACGGCATGCCATCGGTAGAGCAAGACAAGAAGATGAATGAAGTGGCCTTCAAACTGGCAGAAGCGGAAGAGGCTGAAAAAATCGGTTATTTAACAGCTATTTATACCGGACGAGAGAAGTTCATCATGATATTCTATACAAGCGATATCGAGCAATTTGCGATGACTTTACATAAAGTATTAGATCAATATGAGCAATTACCTATTCAGATCGGACGTATTGAAGATGCCGACTGGTCTGATTACAAAGAAATGCTGAAAAGAAATGGCATGATGGAATAAAGTTCCCTATATTAGTAATATTAAAAGGCCGGAGCGGAGAAATGAGAAGAAATAGGTCATTTTTACGTTCCGGCCTTTTATATTCCCTATAATTCAGAAGATTTCATTCATAAAAACAGACTGCTTATGGCTCTTACCGACGAAATAATTTTGCGTGACTGGCATCCTTCTGATGCATCTACACTGGTCAGAATCCTAAACAATTTCCACATCTCGACTCAACTACCCCATCTGTTGCCTTCGCCTTATACCTTACGGCACGCACGGGTATTTATCGGCATGACCAATTGTTGCGGAAACAGACTGGAAAAAGCAATAGAACAAGCCGGCACGATAGTCGGAGGGATCTCTCTTATTCCACAGGAAGATATCTGGAGAAAAAACGCCGAGCTACGTTTCTTTCTCGACGAAATCCACTGGAAAAGCGGGATCATGTCATGCGCCCTGGCCAAGATGATCCGATACATATTCGATAATTTTGATTTCGAGCGGATCTATTCACCTATTTTAGAAGGTAACGACGCCGGCGTCAGGGTATTGGAGAAAGTAGGATTCACGCAGGAAGGTCTCTTGCGAAAAGCTGCTTATAAAGAAGGTAAAAGCCAAAATGTATCTCTGTATAGTATCCTCAGGAAAGAATAAATCAGATCACTATGTTGTTTCGTTTTAAACGTATTGCCATAAAAATAGGCAGTAATGTGCTCACCCGGAAGGATGGCACACTTGATTTTACACGCATGTCTGCTCTCTCGGATCAGATAGCGGAATTACACAAAGCCGGCGTACAGGTAATCTTAATCTCGTCCGGGGCGGTTGCCTCGGGCCGAAGCG
>JAVWBH010000246.1:3206-4594 GCA_036649595.1 Bacteroidales bacterium | reverse complement strand
GCCATTAGAGATATGCTATAATAAAAATGTTCCCTGAGCAAACTTATGCGTTTGGCTAGGGAACATTTTTATTTGAGTAGTTATCTGTTTGTTGATGAATTATTTACAGCTGCTTACAGATACGCCGCCTATGCGGACCTGACTTAATGCGGCACATTCCGAAACAAATTTTACGCGTACATTGGTAATATCACAACCAAAATCGCAATTCGCCTTGAATGTTTTATCCAAAACCGGTTTATCTGATTGGTCTATGATTGTTTGCCATGTACCATCGCTCTTTGCTATCTGCACGATATAGCGGTATGCTTTATCATCCGGGAATGTCAGTTCAACCTGATTTACACAATAAGAATCTTCAAGAAATACCGACCAGATTTTTTCCTGATCTCCGGCTTCGGCTTCCCATATAGAAGTTAAATCGCCATTATTCACATGTTTCGGATCAGTCGATTGTCTCGTCGAGCTTGCCCAGACTGGTCTGTTGAGCGCTAAAGAGATCATTGACGAAGCCTGCTTTATCTCTTCTGTCGGATCATAGCGCTTATAATGCCGCTCAACTATTTGATTTTTATCATTCGCATTCCATACCGGTTCCCCTTGTGTGGTGATCTCAATAATGGCATCCTGCAGTTGAGGTGATGAGGCTTTAATGATTGTTTTTCCGGCATGGTAAGAGCGGAATGCAATTGCTGCCATGCCATCCCGGATAGAGATATCCGATTGCATATCGTTGGATGGCGGCATGAAACGAATTGACCGTCCGGTCGGAAATTCTCCCGGACCCGATACAATGGAAAGCTCCACTTCAACATTGTTGTTGATATGTTGCCCGGTTTTATCTAAAACGGTAATGGTCAATTGTGTATCATCAGTGCCATCGGGCGCAGTAAGGATTGTATTACTTGCTTCCAGTTTCAACTTGGCCGGAATACCTGCTTTCGGCCATTGGTATTCTTCCGGATTTCTTTTTCCGTTTTTATAGGCTTCGACATACCAAAAATACTGACGTTTTGGAATCCTGAAATAATCCACGATTCCCATCGTAGCAAGCGGACGGCCTCCTACGGTGCCATGATCGAAACCACACCAAATGATATGTCCGCTTCGCCATGTAGGCGGATTCCACGGATCATTGTTTCCGCCTGGGGCATCGAGAATATTACCCCAACCCGGTTGGAAGCTACCCGGCCGTTCGGTAACCGTACTACCATATTCTGATACCAGATTCGGTACTCCTGGGTTTTGTCCTGAGAGCATAGAAGCACCGTCGCCATTATAGAAAGCCAGAGGTATGATTCCGTTAACGTCTAGGTGATCAATATCACTTCGTTGCGATCCACCTATGGCAATACCTCGGCTCTGATCGAGTTCGTGGGTTTTGCGGA
>JAVWBH010000246.1:307-3188 GCA_036649595.1 Bacteroidales bacterium | reverse complement strand
CTTCATTGGCTGATTGGTTTCCCAATCGGTAAAAAAAGGCTCATTACACATACTCCAGGCTACGATTGAAGCGCTGTTGCGATGTATTCTGACCATTTCTTCGAGTTGAGTAAGCACACTGTTGTCAAAGTGATCATGATGCTCTTTATTAACCGGATAGCAACTGGAAGAGGGGGTGCCCCACCCATTATCACCCGTACTACCGCCCATACCCCACAGTACATTTTCCTGGAAGTAAATCATACCTATCTCATCACAGGCCTGAACGAATGCAGGATCATGCGGATAATGCGATCCGCGGATACAGTTAAATCCGGCATCTTTCATCATTTGCACATCCCGACGTAAAGCCGCATTTGTTACGGCATCACCCCAGCCGGCCTGATCTTGATGGACATTCGCTCCACGCAGATAATAATGAGAACCATTCAGAAAGAATCCCTTATCGGCACTCCACTCGATACTGCGAATACCGAATGTAGTTTCATATACATCAGTTACTTTTTTTCCATCATAAACGGTCGTTCTGGCTTTATATAAGCTAGGTGTTTCCGGCGACCATAATTTAGGATTAAGTATTTCGGGCAACGAGTGTTCATACGTCCGGCACTCATTCATTTTTACAATCGCACTTGATTCTGTTTGTACTATTACATTTCCGGAATCATTTATAATCTCCGTTTTAACCTTGCAGTTTTTATCTTTGTTATTGTTGTTGCGTATTTCCGTCTTGACATTACATATCGCCGATGTAGCCGAAACGTGGGGCGTAGTAACAAATGTACCGCACCAGTCTACATGCAAAGGGTCGGTTATATTGAGATAGACGTCCCGATAGATCCCTCCGCTGAACTGATGGTCGCCTGCTCTGGGAGCCACGTCGGGCTTCCATTCGTTATTTACACGAACTGCAATTATATTTTTACTTTTTTGCAAGTATCGGGTTATATCAAAAACAAAACCGGTATATCCACCTACATGATTACCCACTTTGACGCCATTTACATATACTTCGGTATCAATGAATGAAGCTTCAAACTCTAATGTAACTGTCTTCCCTTTTGTATTCGTGGGTAAATCAAACTCCTTCCGATACCATCCGGTACCTTGATAAACTTTATGCCACATGAAATAGGGTATCGAGAAGGAATGGGGAAGATTTACGTTCATCCACCCGTTATCATCAAAAGAAGTATGTTGAGCTCCTACAACTTCGTTTAGCTCAAATTTCCATCCGCGGTTAATATTTAGTTTGTTTCTTATTTCTGCTGCCGTATTTATACAAAGAGATACAAAAGAAAGTAACAGGATACTTTTGATATTAATGCCCATATTCGATATTAGATAATTTATTAACAGATTATTTTAAAAATTCCGGATATTATTGTCGGAGGAATGTCCTTTTCAATAGGAGCATCAATTGTAAAACCATAATGTGATATATCACCTTCGTGATTTCTAAATAGTGTGTGAAATGGGAAAAAGACTGGTATAAATTATTTGGGCAAACATACAATTAAATTTTTATATTATACCAAATCATTTTTTATTCAATCTTCAGAATTCGTTCTGCCATTGGGCAAATAATAATGGTCATAGAAGTTGGAGGTGCCCAGAGGCCTCTAACTTCTATGACCAACGACAGGTTAAACGGGAGATGGTTAGTCGATTAAGGGACTACTAAAAACATATATCTTAGCAGTTTATAAAGAGATTACGATTAGCTCTATCACATTTAGTCGGAAAGAAGAAATAATATGCGTATAAAATGGTTGATTTATTATTTTACAAATTGTTTTGGTTGTTAAAAAGAAAGAATTGAGGACGACCATACAAATTGATATTTTTGATTTTTCCACTTAAAAAAGCCCCTTCCCTTAGTTTAATTCTAAAAGCGGTTACTTTATAAATTTGCTGCAAATCCACAATGAGTATATGAGGGTGTTTTCTTTGGTTACTTTCTGTGTGCCAGAATGATGATATATCTCCGTCAATTATATTTTCAGCAATTCCGATGTTGTTATTTGTTTGCTCACTGTTTACATATGAAATTTGCCAATTATCTTTTGGTATTAAATTTCCTTTTTCATCGAGAAGATCAATTTCTAGAATACAAGCCTCATTATCATTTTCATATGATGAAAGAGTTTCAATACATAGATGACGAAGTGTAACATTATTTTCGAATGGGCATTCTTGCCAATCGTTCTGAAGCTTAAGTTCTGTAGTCAATATTTGATCTCCTTTATCCAATACCGGTTTTCGATTATAGTTGCGAATCATTTTATTGATATCTTTATTTTTATCGATTCCGATTTGATTTAAAATCGGTTGATCTAATCCGCGCAGAGTATGAATGCCGTTATTTTCATAAGCAAAAACAACGATTTCATTTCTTCCTTTTTTTAACCAAGGCGCAGGAATATAAAGTGTTTGCTGAGGCCCAATATTCCAAAACTTACCTAGGGAATGACCATTTACCCAAACGGCACCTTTGCACCATTGTGACATATCAAGAAAACTATCTCCGATGGAATCGAGAGTAAAAGATCCTTTCAAAAAAACAGGAGCATCATTAATGCTTTCTTTTTTGTATTTTAGGAGAGCCGGATTTTCCTTATATAAAGGTAATGGCGTTGAAATCCATTCTTTTATAGGTTTATTATTCCATAATACCATTTCAGTAATGCCTTTCCGATTATGCGGGATATCGGGCCCGTAATTTACACGACCAACATTTTCAACAACAATTTCCAGTTTTGTATTCGGTTTATTGATGTCTAATTCAATTTGGTTTTGATTATGACGTCTGTCCAGGCTTCCGACATACTTGCCGTTTATTAGAATAACGGCATAATCTCGTAAGTCTTTTATCGTCAGC
>JAVWBH010000246.1:0-297 GCA_036649595.1 Bacteroidales bacterium | reverse complement strand
TTGGTTTTCATCTAAAGTTTCTGAATTTTCAAAGTTGTTTGATAATGAATATATCCAAAATCTTGCCCCAAATCTTCCATGCATAAAGGTGATTCATGCGATGTCCTTTTCTTGAAAATATCAGATAATAGGGCTGTTTGTTCTAATTTGAATTCAGGTATATTAATTGTCGGATTTTCATCCGGAATATTAGGAAGTACTGTTCCTGCCGGCAAATTATTTTTGATAACCTCTCGGAATGCATGATATTTGGGATAACAAGAGCCCCATTCACTTAACGGAGCATCATAATCATAA
>JAVWBH010000245.1:1202-4609 GCA_036649595.1 Bacteroidales bacterium | reverse complement strand
AAAAATCAAAGAAGATGCCATCATCAAAGTACCGGAAGAGGTATTTGGTGTAAAAGAATGGGAGTGTACTGTGGTTTCTAACCATAATGTGGCAACATTTATCAAGGAGTTTGTCGTTGCTTTGCCTGCCGGCGAGCACATGGATTTCAAACCTGGTAGCTATGCTCAGATTAAAATCCCTGCATACGATCTGAAATTCTCTGAATTTGAGATTGAAGACCGTTTCCGCGGAGACTGGGATAAATTCAAAATGTGGGATCTTGCCTGCAAAAACGACGAGCCTACTATTCGTGCTTATTCGATGGCCAGCTATCCTGCAGAGGGAGATATCATTATGTTGAACGTACGTATCGCAACTCCTCCGTTCGACCGTCAGAAAGGCGGATGGATGGATGTGAAACCGGGTATCGGTTCTTCATATATCTTCAACTTGAAACCGGGAGATAAAGTAATGATGTCTGGTCCTTACGGTGATTTCCATATTCATGAAACAAAAGCGGAAACGCTTTACATCGGTGGTGGTGCCGGTATGGCTCCGCTTCGCGCTCAGTTGTTGCACTTGTTTAATACATTGAAAACAACCGATCGTAAAGTTACTTACTGGTATGGTGCCCGTTCGAAAAATGAAATTTTCTATGAGGAAGACTTCCGTGCAATCGAGCGCGACTATCCGAACTTTAAGTTCAATATCGCATTGTCTGATCCACTTCCGGAAGATAACTGGACAGGTTATACCGGATTTATTCATAATGTAATTTATAACGAATATCTGAAAGAGCATGATGCTCCGGAAGATATCGAATATTACATGTGTGGTCCGGGCCCTATGGCCAAAGCGGTAGAAAAAATGCTTTGGGATTTGGGTGTTCCGCGTGAGCAGCTTAACTATGATGACTTTGGTGCTTAATCGTACCTGTAAATATAAAAATAGCCGTTCTTCCTTTTGGGAGAGCGGCTATTTTTGTAACCGTGCCTTACTGAACTAATTATCTTCTGATACTGTTACGAAATATAAAATAGTTGTTTATGCAGTGGGATAGTTCTCTGAATTTTTGGATCGGGCTGGCGCATACATATGGTATAAAGGCGGTCCGGAAGATGGATCTTTTGATAGAGCTGGTTCATAAACAGGGGCTTTCGCTTGACCGGGCGGTTGAATCGGCCTATTCCGGAAAAGAAAATTATTTTTTGGCAACGGAGAAAGAAAAAGAGATGTTGGGGCGTATGATAGCAGATGCTGCGATGAATGATGTGATCGTCCGGAATTTACAGGAAAAAGGGATCCGTTTATTGACGGTAATGGATCCGGCTTATCCGGCCATTGTTAAGAAACTGCAGAAAAAAACAGCTCCGCTTTTATTGTATGTACATGGTGATCCGGCCTTACTGAATAAGCCTACTACCGGGATAGAAGGCATTCGCGATACCTCGCCGCTCTCCCTGCGATTTACAGATACGGTTGCACGGGCTGCCATGGCGCGCGGAGATGTAATAGTAGGAGGATTGATTAATCCGGTCGAAAAAAAGGCATTAGATTATGCTTTGTATGGCGGAGGGAGTGCGGTTCTTTTATTAGCGGAAGGCATCAATCGGTTTAAGTTGCCCGAGTATGATCGTTTTGTAGCGGAAGGGCGATTGGCAATTGTGAGTTTTATGCATCCGGATGCCGAACGTAATTTGCGTACGACAATGGATCGTAATATGTTGTTTTACGATTTTTGCACCCATGCCTTTATTGCCCAGTCCAGTGCAATTGGGGGTGGTTGGGACGGTGCTGTCAATAGTCTTTCTAAAAGGCCCGTATATGTTCGGGTAGAGGCGGGGGGAGAAGAGAATTTCAATAATCTGTTGATCAGTAATGGAGGGATAGCGGTCGATGAAAATGGGATACCTGGCGATTTCGAAGCATTACGGGTGCATATGGCAACTTTACCTGATAATCCGGTTATCCCGTTTCGGATCGACTCTCCTGTAACGGCCGCCGAATATGCGGGATTTTTACGCAAGCGTCTCGAAAAAATGCAGACATTGAGTTTGTCTGATTTTTTCAAAGAGAACACTTTGTCCGATCGTATCCGTTTTCAGCTCGAGAATATATTTAATCTCTCACCGGATTTAGAGAAAATCAGAGTCGGGAATAAAGTGGTTTATACGATAAAAGGAGCTATCCCGCGACAGGGTTCTCTGTTTTGATAAAACTTATTTTGGCCGGCGGATATCCTAAAAGAGAATTGGCAGAAGAGATCTTTAAATGTTCTCTTCTGCCAATTCTCTTTTAGGCTGCTGTAATTAATTATATCCCGGATTCTGTTTTAAATTTCTGTTCAGGTCTATCTGTACAGAAGGGATCGGGAAGATATTATTCACATTCGGTACGAATGTAATTCCTAATTTAGCAAATACCGATTGTGCCTGTCCGGTACGGATAAGATCGAAAAACCGATCTTCTTCCATCGCGAACTCGGCGCGCCTTTCATCCCAGATATCCTGTAAGGATGGTGTGCCCGAAGTTCCCAGACCGGCACGGGTTCTTACCTCCGCATATGCGCTTTCGGCAGATTTACCTCCGTCCGGAACAGATGCTCCGCGTACGATTGCTTCGGCATACATGAGTAACACATCAGCATAGCGCAATACGCGTACATTCTGATTGAAACCGTATCCGTTATAAGACCATTTATTATATTCGCTCGGCGTATATGCTTTCCCGTTATAAACCGGATTGGTACAGGTGTGTTTTATTGAGTCGCCTTCCGGAGTCAGCGTACCCCGATACAATAAGGTTGTTGCCGGGCGGATCTTCTCTCCGCGTGCTTGATAGAAATTGATCAGATCTTGTGACGGAACGCAGAATCCCCAGCCTTGCATATCGCTCGGACTGTTTCCTCGCGGGCCTTGTTGAAATGCATATTCCAAAAAAGTCACATCGCCGAAAGTATTGCCCAAGGTCGAACTCTGTATTTCAATGATTGATTCCTTACTGTTTTTTCCTAAGACACTGAAATAAGTCCGGAAATCACTGAGCAGAAAGAACTGCCCCGACTGGATTATCTGATTTGTCAGATTTGCTACCGAGTCGAATTCGTTCTGATATAGATGTACTTTTGCCTTTAAAGCCATTGCCGTGTATTTATTATAACGACCGGGATACTGCGACGGTTGAGTATTCGGAAGTACTTTAATCGCATCTTCAAGATCTTGCTCAATACGGTCATATATCTCTTTTGAAGAGGATTGCGGTAAGTTGGCCAGCTCATCGGAGGTATAACTCTGATAAATTGCAGGTATATTACCGAAAATACGTACCAGGTAGAAATAAGCCATAGCGCGTAATGTTTTGGCTTCTCCCTGATATTGTATCGCTAACTGGCGGGCAGTAGGAGAGGGTAGTTCGGCGGCGAACTTAT
>JAVWBH010000245.1:0-1192 GCA_036649595.1 Bacteroidales bacterium | reverse complement strand
CCATCGATTCAACGGCATAATTAGACACGCTCACAATATTGTACATAGCTGTCCAGATATTGTTGAACAGGTAATTGCCCGGTTGGAAATTAATGGTATCGATTTCTGCAACGGCAGGTCCGTCGGAAGGAATACTTCCTTTATCGGCATTATCACTCGAGATTTCGAGCATACTGAAATAAGGGAATGCAAAAGCATCATTATTTCGGGTGCTAGCGTAGGCTGCGCTGATAGGCAGGAACAGATTATTTTCATTTGTATAATCGAGTCCTGATACCGGAATGGAATTTTCTTGCCGTATATCCAGAAAATCGGTGCAGGAAGTAAATACCGCCATGAGTGCTATTAACACCGGAATGAGTTTTCTTTTCATTTGTATATCATTTAATTTTTTACATCAAAGTCAAATGTGCCATTTATTTGCCTTTTGTCGGGTATCTCAACTTTAGGTGAGCGATGGCAATTTCATTTGTTTCTAAGTTTCTGAGGTTAATAAACAATGGAAACACCGAATGACCAAATTCTCTGTAACGGATACGCATTGGTATCAATACCCGTAGCAATCGGAGAGCCTCCGATCTGAGTCGTAAATCCATTATAACCAAATGCCATTACCGGATTCTGAGCTGTCATGTAAAGACGCAGTTTCTGAAGATGCGGAATCTTTCTGAAAGTATATCCTAATTGAATATTCTGAATACTGAAGAAAGATCCGTTTTCTACGAAAAAGCTGTTTACCTGTTGTACATAATCTGTATTATAAGCAGCGGCAGACGGATATTTATTGGATGTATTTGCTCCTGTCCAACGATTATTAAAGAAGTTCATATCGTAGTTTGCTTCCGGGAAAATCAAACGGTTCATGCGTTTTGCATTTAATATTTTATTGCCCAATTGACTGGATATCTGCATGCTGAAATCAAATCCTTTGTATTCCAGTCCAAAGTTTGCTCCCAACAATACCTTTGGAATAGGAGCTCCTAAGAATGTACGGTCATCTTGGGTGATATTACCGTCTTTGTTCAGATCTTCATACATCAGATAACCCGGACGCACACCCGATTCGAATAATTTTGCAGGAATATCTTCCGTCCGTTGATAAACCCCCTTCACCTTATAACCGTAGAAAGAGCCGATCGGATGACCTTCTGCAGTGCGGGTTGCAAAGTTGCCGTTGATCTCATATCCCGGG
>JAVWBH010000244.1:0-4666 GCA_036649595.1 Bacteroidales bacterium | reverse complement strand
TATTGAGACACTAAACAAAGAAGCATTACGGGCGGATATTCAGGAAATAAATCAGCTATGCGAAAATTATCTGGCTGATTCATCAGATGCCAGATCTGTCAATTTCCTGAATTTTTATCAGAATAAATACGCACCTCAAGGACTCGAAGAGTTAGTGGTAAGATACAACATCATGCTGGAAACCGCCAGCAATTCGGACGATCGTAATTTTCTGAAAAAACTATCCGACTCGCCGGTCTTATATAAAATGAGCTTCGGATCACCGGCCAACAACAAGATAACCGGCATATTGCTGGCATTATTCGTGCCGTTTAGTTTACCTTATTATTTATTTGCCATCTTTAAGCGAAAACGCAGGATGGATGCGATCCGGACTGTAATTAAAAACAACCGGGAATTATTAAATTTACTATAGGATATAAAAACCTGAAAATATGAGCGAATTCAAATTAAATACGATAGAGGAAGCGATTGAAGAGATCCGTCAGGGAAATCTGATTATCGTAGTAGATGATGAAGATCGGGAAAATGAAGGTGACTTCATTGCTTGTGCAGAATTGATGACTCCTGAGAAAGCGAATTTTATGGCTCGTTACGGGCGCGGGCTGATGTGTGCTCCCATGACAGATGAGCGTGCCGATGAGCTCGAACTTCCTTATATGGTCAGTTCGAACACGTCGCTTCATGCCACTCCTTTTACGGTTTCAGTCGACCTGCTGACACACGGATGTACAACCGGTATTTCGGCATACGACCGGGCTACGACATTAAAGTATCTGGCAGATCCGAATACAAAAGCAGAAGAATTTGGCCGTCCGGGGCATATCTTCCCGTTACGGGCACGCAGCCGCGGTGTATTGCGCCGTGCAGGGCATACAGAAGCCGCCGTTGACCTTTGCCGTCTGGCAGGACTTCAACCTGTAGGAACACTGATTGAAATTCTGAATGAAGACGGGACAATGGCCCGCTTACCGGAATTGATGGAAATGGCAAAAGAACATAACCTGAAGATTATTTCGGTAGCCGAGCTGATCAAGTACCGCCTGAAAGAAGAATCATTGGTTGAAAAAGGAGAAGAAGTACATATGCCTACCCATTATGGTGATTTCCGACTGATTCCTTTCCGTCAAAAATCGAACGGCATGGAGCATGTGGCGCTTATTAAAGGTGAATGGAACGAAGAAGAACCGATTTTAGTACGCGTACACTCGTCTTGTGCGACAGGCGATATTTTCGGTTCGATGCGATGCGAATGTGGCGAACAGCTTCACAAAGCGATGGAAACCATCGAAAAAGAAGGAAAGGGCGTGATCGTATATATGAATCAGGAAGGCCGCGGCATCGGGTTAATGGCTAAAATGAAAGCATACAAACTACAGGAACAGGGGCTGGATACGGTAGATGCGAATTTACACCTGGGATTTCAGGCAGACGAGCGTGATTATGGCGTCGGAGCAAATATCCTGAAAATGTTGGGAATCACGAAAATGCGCCTGATGACCAATAATCCTGTAAAACGAATCGGATTAGAAGGCTACGGTCTTGAAATCATCGAGAATGTTCCGATTGAAATCCAACCGAATAAATACAATGAATTCTACATGCACACTAAAAAAGAACGCATGGGACACACATTGCACAATGTAAAATAAATATTGTCATTCAATATGACCGAATAGCAGAATAATGCAAGCAAACAGCGAGCTTATTCTGCTATTTGTTTTGTTAATTCATCAATTTTATATTCTTTTGCACAAAATATAACTGCACTTATTTTCGCAGGAGCGAATTAGAACCGCTCACGCTAAAAGGTACAGCTTATACGATATACATAAACCACCAAGAAAAAACCGAATTCGAATGGAGCAAGTTTCAGCACGTTTAGCCAGCCTTTCCCCGTCAGAAACCCTGGCTATGTCACAGAAAAGTAGTGAATTGAAAGCTCAGGGATTAGATGTTATCAACCTGAGTGTCGGCGAACCCGATTTCTATACTCCCGAACACATTAAGGAAGCAGCCAAGAAAGCTATCGACGACAACTTTTCTTTTTATTCGCCGGTTCCGGGATATATGGACCTGCGCAAAGCAATCTGTAATAAGTTGAAACGCGAAAATGACCTGGAGTATAAACCCGAACAAATTATTGTTTCCGGAGGTGCGAAACAATCCGTTTGCAATCTGCTACTTAGCGTAGTGGGTAAAGGGGATGAAGTAATTGTTCCGACTCCGGCATGGGTAAGCTATTTTGAAATGGTAAAACTTGCTGAAGGTGTAAATGTTGTGATCAAAGCAGGCATCGAGCAGGATTTCAAAATTACGCCGGCTCAGCTTGAAGCAGCGATTACCCCGGCTACGAAAGCAATCATTCTTTGTTCTCCGTCAAACCCGACCGGAAGTGTATACAGCAAAGAGGAATTGAAAGGATTGGCCGATGTTTTAGCAAAATATCCGAGAATCATTATTATCGCCGATGAAATTTACGAACACATCAACTATGTTGGCAAACATGAGAGCATTGCTCAGTTTGAGAATGTACGCGACCGCGTTGTAATCATCAACGGTGTATCAAAAGCATATGCAATGACAGGATGGCGTATCGGATTTATGGCTGCCCCTCTCTGGATTGCGAAAGCGTGCAACAAACTACAGGGACAATACACTTCGGGCCCGTCATCTATTGCCCAAAAAGCTGCGGTAGCCGCATACGAAGGATCACAGGAATGTATCGAGGAGATGCGTAAAGCGTTCGATCGCCGCCGCCGGTTGGTTGTAGACCTGGCTAAGGAGATTCCGGGATTCAAAGTCAATGTGCCGGACGGAGCGTTTTATCTGTTCCCGGATGTCAGCGAATTATTCGGCAAAGCATATGAAGGACGCCAAATAAACGACTCGGGCGATCTGGCTATGTTCTTATTAGAAAAAGGACTGGTAGCAACCGTAGGAGGAAATGCTTTCGGAGCTCCTGAGTGTTTACGATTCTCTTACGCTACGTCAGACGAGAACCTGGTGGAAGCAATGAAACGTATCAAAGACACGGTAGCGTTACTGAAATAAATATATTATTTATATTATATATTACCGGCAATGATGGAGACCTCTGTTATTGCCGGTATTTTTATATTGCCTTTACCCTCTTATTTTTTAGATTGTTTTTTATTTTTCAGTTCTGACGCCCTCCTATTATTTGTATCTTTGGCTTTCTCAAAAAAACAGAAATAAAAGATCTTCATACAGCGTTATGCAACCATTTGTACATCTTCACGTTCACTCTCAATATTCTATTCTCGACGGACAAGCCGCCATTTCGGCCTTGGTTGACAAGGCGATTAAAAACGGAATGAAAGCTATTGCCGTAACCGATCACGGAAACATGTTCGGTATCAAAGAGTTCTTTAACTACACCAGTAAAAAGAACAGCGGTATCAACGGCGAAATCAAAAGTTTGAAAAAGCAAATCAAAGAACTGGAGGAGGCCGGAAGCAGTCATACCGGAGAAATTGAAGAGCTGAAAAAACAAATCAAAGAAAAAGAAGAATCCCGGTTTAAGCCGATCTTCGGATGCGAGGTATATGTAGCCCGACGCGGACGCCGCAGCAAAGCCGGCAAAGAAGACCAGAGCGGTCATCACCTGATTCTGCTGGCAAAAAATGAAAAGGGATACCGTAACCTGATTAAGTTGGTTTCTTATGGCTGGACAGAAGGATATTACTATCGGCCGCGTGTCGATAAGGAGATTCTTGAAAAATACTCCGAAGGACTGATTGTCAGTTCGGCATGTCTGGGTGGAGAAATACCGAAATTAATTCAGGCCGGAAATCTGGAAAAAGCAGAAGAGTCGATCTTATGGTTTAAGAATTTGTGGGGCAACGATTATTACCTCGAACTTCAACGCCATAAAACCAATAATCCGAATGCCAACCGCGAAGTATATCCTTTGCAGGAACAGGTAAATACGGAGTTGATCAAACTGGCTGCAAAAACCGGCGTAAAATTGATCTGTACGAATGATGTCCATTTTGTAAATGAAGAACATGCAGAAGCCCACGACCGCCTGATCTGCTTAAGTACGGGCAGAGACCTGGCCGACCCGAACCGCATGCGTTATACCAAACAAGAGTGGATGAAGACTCAGGAAGAGATGAATGAACTCTTTGCTGATATACCCGAAGCGCTTGCAAACACTGCGGAGATTGCAGACAAGGTAGAGTTTTACACGATAGACCACGGTCCGATCTTACCGAACTTTCCCCTACCCGAGGGATTTACAAATGACGACGATTATTTGCGCCACATCACATACGAAGGAGCCAAAGAACGCTGGGGCGAGATGAATGACGAGCAGAAGGAACGTGTTGACTTCGAGCTTGCCACGATCAAAAACATGGGATTCCCGGGGTATTTCCTTATCGTACAAGACTTTATCGCAGCAGCCCGAAAAATGGGCGTATCGGTAGGTCCGGGACGTGGTTCGGCAGCCGGTTCGGCTGTTGCGTATTGCCTGAAAATTACAGACATCGACCCGATCAAATACGACCTCCTGTTTGAACGTTTCCTTAACCCGGATCGTATCTCATTGCCCGATATCGATATCGACTTTGATGACGACGGACGCGGAGAAGTATTGCGCTGGGTAACAGAAAAATACGGATATGAGAAGGTTGCCCAT
>JAVWBH010000243.1:2084-4674 GCA_036649595.1 Bacteroidales bacterium | reverse complement strand
GAGCACAACCTTGCCAAGGTTGGGGTCGCGGGTTCGAGTCCCGTTTTTCGCTCCATTCGGATGCCCGGATGGTGGAATGGTAGACACACAGGACTTAAAATCCTGCGACCATTGCGGTTGTGCGGGTTCAAGTCCCGCTCCGGGTACGATAAAAGCCTCTTGATCGAAAGATCGAGAGGCTTTTTTATTATGCATTTATTTTCCACCTAATAAAAAACCTCTTTCTTCTATCTCTAAGGATAAAAGAAAGAGGTTTTCAATATAGATATATCTCCTAATTAATATTTTGGATTCTGAATCAACAAGTCCGGAGCAATATCGATTTCATCCTGCGGTATAGGGAAAACCGTACGGTAATCATCATAAGTAACCTCCCCGATTGTTGCATTCTTTATTGACTTCTTATTCCGCCAAGCATCCCATGCACATGCGTTTTCTGCAAACAACTCCAAACGACGCTCAAACAAAATATCATCGAGTGTTACAGACGATACATCTACATAATCTGTGATACGGTTTTTACGCAAAGTATTTATATAAGTTGCAGCCGGTTCAGAACCGGTTTTCAAAGCTGCTTCCGCAGCAATGAGATAAACCTCAGACAAACGGATAATCTTTGGATTATTCACATAAAGACCATCACGCCCCGGATATTTAGCCGGATAATTGCCCGGATTCGCACCTGTAGTCTGAACTTTGATCATTTTTGAACGAACATCTTCCGGATGTTCTGTCAAATATTCAAAAAGCGTACCTTCACCAACCACAAAAGCACATTCACCATAACCAGTAGCATCACAATAATACCCTACAGAGTTACGCTGTGGATTATAAGCAGTCGTAATTTTTGTTTCAAACAAAGATTCTGAAGTATACTCTTTATCCCATACTTTTGTATAATCTGAAATCGTATACAAACTATAATCAGGACAAGCGATTACCGCCTTCGCATCCTCTAGTGCAGCGGCATTATCGCCGTTATACAAATGCACTCGTGAACGAAGCGCCAATGCCCCCCAATAGTTAAAATAGCCCGAATTTGTTTTTTTAGCCAATAAAGAAAGAGCTGTATTATAGTCTGACAAAACCTGATCATAAGTCTGCTTCAATGTAGCGCGCGGAGCTACGTAATCAGGCGCATATACCGCCGTAGAAAGCACGATACCGGAATTTTCCGCATTCACATCTTTTGCCGCAGTAGGTGCCTGACAGAACATACGGCTAAGATCAAAATGCATCATGGCACGCCATGCGTAAAGCTGCCCCTTATAATCATCAAATGTAGGATCGCCATCCAACCCCAAAGCAGCAGCGGCTTCAAGCACACTGTTTACACGGGCTATCGCACGATAATAATATGCATAAGCGTAATAAGGTATCGCATCATTTTTAGTAATAGAATAACGACCAATATCTCCAGCCTGATTGTTATTACTGAGCGGAACAAAATCTGAGCCTTTCAAGTCGGATATAATAGCGAAATCGGCGCCATAGGTCATACGAGCGGTCGACATCGAGTAACCAATACCATTTACAGCGTTACGTAAATCAGCAATTGACGTAATGGCTTCTTCTTTTGGCAATGACGTTGATGGCGTCTTATCCAGAAAGTCTTCACACGAAGAAAATAAGAGACCACACAGAACTGTTGCAATATATATTTTTTTCATATTCTTCTGTCTGTTATAATTATAAGTCAAAGTTAACACCAAACATAAATGATTTCGTCATCGGCGTATCGGTCTGGCGATAACCATTTACATTCACGTCCGGCTCAATATTTTTAGTCGCACAGTAAATCATGAATGGATTATTCGTTTTAAAGAACACACGCAAATTGCTTACATATTTTGCCGGAATCGGCACTTTGTAACCAAACGTAATATCACGCATTCTGATATTGTCTGTAGAACGAATCGTACGAGAGGAGAAGCGGTCGCTACGATATGGATTCTGATAAATTGGTTTTGGATTATCAACCACATCTCCTGGTTGTTTCCAATAATTACCGGCAACTTCTTTCGATATATTGAATGATCCCATACGAACACCATCACTGTAAGTCAGGAAGTATCCTGGATAATCAAATAAGCTACCACCTGTCTGGAAAGTAATCAAGAACGAAAGATCAAAATTTTTGTAGCGGAAAGTATTTGTCATACCACCCATCCAATCAGGAATAGCTTTACCAACTTCCGTTTTACCGGCTTTTGAATAGTAATTCGTTACGTTACCATCTTTTACCAATTCGCCATCAACAACCGCATCACGGCTTTTCAACTCCGGATCAATATAAAATTCACCCAATCCGGTTTGAGAATTCACTCCCAGCCATTGTGGCAAATAGAATGTATGCATAGCAGACCCTTCCCGAAGCAAATACATATTACCATCACCATACATGATATCATTACCTCTAGGCAACTCTTTAACTTTAATCCACTGGCGTGTCAAGTTGATATCGGTTGTCCATGTAAAGTCTTTAGTCATGATATTTGTAGAATTGAGCGTCAATTCAATACCGTTATTTTTCAACTTTCCTAGATTCTGCCAGTTCGTATCAAACCCGGTGATTATTGAAGAAGGTACT